>NZ_DIIQ01000003.1:0-52503 GCF_002420785.1 Pseudomonas sp. UBA5666
CTCCACCACGCTCGACTGCACCCCGTACGTGCTGGGCGAACAACCCGTACCTCACACCTTGCCGATCGGCACGGCCTTGCCTGGTCGGGAGATCTACCTGCTGGACGATGCCGGGCAACCGGTACCGACCGGTGTCGTGGGTGAGCTGGTGATCGGGGGCGAGTTGCTGGCCCGTGGCTACTTCGGCCGCAGCGCGCTGACCGCCGAGCGCTTCCTGCCCGACCCGTTCGCCGGCAACGGCGGGCGCTTGTACCGCACGGGCGACCTGGCGCGCTACCGCGCCGATGGCGTGATCGACTACGTTGGCCGGGTGGACCATCAGGTGAAGATCCGTGGCTTCCGCATCGAGCTGGGCGAGATCGAGACTTGCCTGCTGGCCCAGGCCGGTGTCAGCGAGGCGCTGGTCATGGCGCAGCCTGGCCCCAGTGGGCCGCAACTGGTGGGCTATGTGGTCACGCAGGTGGACGTGGCCACGCTGCGCGAAGCGCTCAAGGCGAGCCTGCCGGACTATATGGTGCCGGCTCACCTGATGGTGCTCGACGGCCTGCCATTGAGCCCGAGCGGCAAGATCGACCGCAAGGCGCTGCCCCAGCCCGAGGCTGCCAGCAGCCATGCTTTCGTCGCCCCGCAGACAGCGCTCGAACAGCAGTTGGCCACAGTCTGGCAAGATGTGCTGAAGCTTGAGCGGGTCGGGGTGGACGACAACTTCTTCGAGCTGGGCGGTGACTCGATCATCTCTATCCAGGTGGTCAGCCGAGCGCGGCAGCTGGGGCTGCACCTGACCCCGAAAGCGTTGTTCCAGCACCAGACCCTCCGGGCCTTGGCCCAGGTCGTTGGCACGGCAGGCACAGCCTTGCAGATCGATCAGGGTGCGGTCACCGGCACCACGCCGTTGTTGCCGGTGCAGCACAGCTTCTTCAGCGAAGCCATCGCCCAGCGTCACCACTGGAACCAGTCGGTGCTGCTGGTGCCGAGCGCGCCGCTTCACGGGGCTGCGCTCGAGCAAGCGTTGCAGGCGTTGGTGCACCATCACGATGCCCTGCGCCTGCGCTTCAGTGAAGGCGATCAGGGTTGGCAGGCCTGCCACGGCGACAACGCCCAGCCGCTGCTGTGGCAACGCGAGGTGACCGATGTCCAGGCACTCACTGCCCTGTGCGACGATGCCCAGCGCAGCCTGGACCTGGCCGAGGGCCCGCTGCTGCGCGCGGTGCTGGCCACCTTGGCCGACGGCAGCCAGCGCTTGCTGCTGGTGATCCATCACCTGGTGGTCGATGGCGTGTCGTGGCGCATTCTGTTCGAGGACCTGCAGCAGGCTTACCAGCAGTGCCTGACCGGGCAGCCGCTCAGCCTGCCGGCCAAGACCAGCGCCTACAAGGCCTGGGCCGAACGCCTGCAAGCCCACGCCCAAAGCGAAACCCTGCGCCAGCAACTGGGCTATTGGCAGGCCCAACTGCAGGGCTTTGCCCAGACGCTGCCTGGCGAAGATGCCCAAGGCAGCCAGCAGGTGGGCGACGCCCAGACCGTGCAGGTTGAACTGGATGCAGCGTTGACTCGGCAACTGCTTCAGCAGGCCCCGGCCGCTTACCGCACCCAGGTCAACGACCTGCTGCTGACCGCCCTGGCGCGGGTGATCTGCCACTGGACGGGCGAGCACGCGGCATTGATCGAGCTGGAAGGCCACGGCCGCGAGGCGCTGTTCGACGACGTCGACCTCACCCGTACCGTAGGCTGGTTCACCAGCCTGTTCCCGGTGAGACTGCCGGTGGCGGGGCCAGTGGGGGACACCATCAAGCAGGTCAAGGAACACCTGCGCGCCATCCCGGACAAAGGCATTGGCTTTGGTGTGCTGCGTTATCTGGGCGATGCGGCTACCCGCCAGGCATTGACCGGTCTGTCGCAGCCACGCATCACCTTCAACTACCTGGGCCAGTTCAGCGCCAGCGCCGCCGGTGAGGACGATGCGCTGTTCGCCCCGGCCGCGGAAAGCGGCGGGCGCCAGGTCAGTGATCAGGCGCCGCTGGGCAATGCCCTGACCATCAACGGGCAGGTGTTCGACGGCGCCCTGAAGCTAGACTTCACCTTCAGCCGCCAGCGGTTCGCCGCGGGCATCATCGAGCACCTGGCGCATGCCTACGTGAGCGAGCTGCGTACGGTCGTTGAGCACTGCCTGGCCTTGGAACACCTCTGCCTGACCCCGTCCGACTTCCCGCTCGCGGGGCTGAGCCAAGCACAGCTGGACCGTTTGCCGGTACCGGCCGAGGCTGTCGAAGACCTGTACCCGCTGTCGCCGATGCAGCAGGGCATCCTGTTCCACACCCTCGAAGCCGCTCAGCAGGGGCTGTACGTCAGCCAAACCAGCGTGCAGGTACAAGGGTTGGATAACGCCCGCTTCCTCGCGGCCTGGCAGCACATGGTCGATCGCCATGAAATTCTGCGCACCGGGTTCTGGACCGAAAGCCACCTCAACGAGCCATTGCAATGGGTGGCCAAGCGTGCCGACCTGCGTGTGCGCGAGCTCGACTGGCGGGGCCGCCCGGTCAGCGCCGCCGACCTGCAAGGCCTCGCCGAGCAGGACTACGCCCGCGGCTTCGATCTGCTGCAGCCGCCCTTGATGGGCCTGACCCTGGTGCGCCTGGATGAGGGGCGCCAGCAACTGATCTGGAGCAGCCACCACATCCTCATGGACGGCTGGAGCCACTCACGCCTGCTGGGTGAGGTGTTCGCCGTGTACGGTGGACAAGCACTGCCCGGCAAACGCGGCAGCTACCGCGACTACATCGCCTGGCTGGCCGCCCAGCCCCAGGCGCAGATGGAACACTTCTGGAAAGACAAGCTGGCCGGGCTCGAAGGGCCCACCCTGCTGGCCACCGGGTTGCATCCAGCGCCCGTCGCCGAGGCCGACGGCTACGACGCGCTGTACTTGAACTGGGACGCCGCGCAAACCCGGCAACTGCGTGATCAGGCCCAGCGCCTGCGGGTCACACCCAACACGCTGATCCAGGCAGCCTGGCTGCTGCTGCTGCAACGCTACACCGGGCAAGCGCGCGTGTGCTTCGGCGCAACCGTCGCCGGTCGTCCGGCAAACCTGCCGGGTGCTGAAGACATGCTGGGCTTGTTCATCAACACGCTGCCGATCATCCAGGCGCCTCTGCCCGAACAGCCGGTGGGGCAGTGGTTGCAGACCCTGCAGGACTACAACGTGCAGGTGCGCGACTACGAGCACGTGTCTTTGGCCGATGTACAGCGTTGGTCCGGGCAAAGCGGACAGGCGTTATTCGACAGCATCGTGGTGTTCGAGAACTATCCCCTGGACGAGCGCCTGCAAGACGCCGGCGAAGACGGCTTGCGCTTCGGCGCCAGCGAAGGCCGCGACGTGACCAACTATGCCATGGACCTTGCCGTGCACCTGGATGACACCTTGAGCATCGAGTTCCTGTACTGGCGCAGCCGCTTCAGCCACGCTGCCTGCCAGGGCATTAGGCGCAGCTTCGAGCGCTTGCTCCAAGCGCTGCTGGGCGACCCACTGGCCGCCATCGGCAGCCTGCCCATGCTCGATGCCGACGCTGAGCGGCAGCAGGCCGAGGCCAACCGGCTGGTCGCCAACCCGACCCGCACGCCGCTGCTGCAGCGCATCGCCGGGCATGTACAGGCCCGTGGTCAGCAGGTAGCGGTCAGCTGCGCCGGGCAGTCCCTGACGTATGCCGAGCTTGAAGCGCGCGCCAACCGCCTGGCCGTGGCCCTGATCGACGCCGGTGCTGCCCCGGAGGTGCGTGTCGGGGTGGCGCTGGAGCGCTCGGTAGACATGATCGTGGCCTTCTATGCGGTGCTCAAGACCGGCGCTGCGTATGTGCCTGTCGACATCGATTACCCGCGCGAGCGGGTGCAGTGGATCATCGAGGACTCAGCCATGCGGCTGCTCATCAGCCAGGCCAGCGTCAGCGAACGTTTGCCAAGCGCCGAAGGTGTCGACACGCTGCTGCTCGAATCGCTCGCGCCGGTGCAGGCGCAGGTCGCCCTGCCGGCGGTGGTGATCGACGAAGACAACCTGGCGTACCTGATCTACACCTCCGGTTCGTTGGGCAAGCCCAAGGGCGTTGCGGTCGCCCGCGGGCCGCTGGCCATGCACTGCCAGGCCATCATCGAGCGCTATGGGATGAGCGAGGCGACCCGCGAGTTGCTGTTCATGTCGTTCGCCTTCGATGGCGCCCAGGAGCGGTGGCTGTCCACCCTGGCGGCCGGTGGTCAGCTGGTGGTGCGCGACAACCGTCTGTGGACGCCCGAGGAAACCTGGCAGGTGCTGCATGAGCAGGCCATCACCATCGCCTGTTTCCCGCCTGCGTACCTGCAACAGTTGGCCGAATACGGCCAGGCCTTCGATAACCCGCCACCGGTGCAGATCTACTGCTTTGGCGGCGACGCCGTGGCCGATGCCAACTTCGAATTGGTCAAGCGCACCCTGCGTCCAAGGCTGCTGACCAATGGCTACGGCCCCACCGAGACGGTGGTCACACCGTTGCTGTGGGTGGTCGATACCGACCAGCGCTGCGAGGCGGCCTATGCGCCGATTGGCACACGGGTGGGTGAGCGTACCCTGCACATTCTCGATGCCTGCCTGAACCCATTGCCGGACGGCGTGCCAGGTGAGTTGTACATCGGCGGGCAAGGGCTTGCGCGGGGCTACCATGCTCGACCAGGCCTGACGGCCGAGCGATTCGTGGCCGACCCCAGTGGCAAGGGTGCGCGCCTGTACCGCACCGGCGACCTGGTGCGCCGCCGGGCAGACGGGGTGATCGACTTCCTTGGCCGCCTGGATCATCAGGTCAAGATCCGGGGCTTTCGTATCGAGCTGGGCGAAATCGAGGCCCGCTTGCGCAGCCAACCCCAGGTGCGCGATGCGGTCGTCGTGGCCCGTGACACCGAAGGCGGCAAGCAACTGATCGGTTATGTGGCCACCAGCAGCCCGGCACTACAAGGCGAGGCGCTGCGCATGGCATTGCAACAGGGCTTGCCTGACTACATGGTGCCCAGCCAGATCCTGGTGCTGGAGCACCTGCCGCTGAGCCCCAACGGCAAGGTTGACCGCAAGGCGCTGCCAGACCCGTCCTTCAAGGGTCGCGAGTACGTGGCGCCGCGCAACGCCCTCGAAGCCGGCCTTGCCGCGATCTGGCAAGAGGTGCTGGAGCTGGAGCAGGTTGGGGTGACGGACAACTTCTTCGAGCTGGGCGGCGATTCCTTGCGCACCCTGAAGGTGCTGTCCAAGGTGCGCAATCAACCGGCGTTGGGCGTTGAGCTGAAGCTGCGCGACATGATGAGCAAACCCACCATCGCCGAGTTGTCCGGTTACGTGGACGACGCCGTGGCAGTGCTTTCACCGCTGCTGCCGCTCAATGGTCCGGTCGCGCAGTGCGAGCCCCTGTTCTGTCTTCACGCAGGGTTCGGCACCGTGTTCGACTATGAGCCTCTGGCGCGACGGCTGGACGGGGTGCGCCAGGTCATCGGCGTGCAGTGCAGGATGCTGCTGGACAAGCACTGGCAGGACAGCTCGCTGGAAGCCATGGCCCAGGACTACGCAGGGTTCATCCGCGAACAGCAACCACAAGGGCCGTACCACTTGCTGGGCTGGTCGCTGGGCGGGCCGTTGGCGCTGCTGGTGGCCCGTGTGCTGGAAGGGCAGGGCCAGTGCGTGCACTTCGTTGGGCTGGTGGACAGCTTCGTGCCCGGTGACCACGGGCCGGAAGACGACCTGACTGAAGAGCTGCGCAACTTCTTGTCCATCATCCTCGACCAGCCGCCCGAAAGCCTGCCGGCGTTCGACCTGTCTGACGACGGCTCCCACCCGGCCCTTGAAGCGCTGGTAGCGCAAGTGCAGGCCCACGTGCTGGGCAGCGGTGATTCACCGCGCTTCGCTGCCGAGGAACTGGTGCATGCCTTTACGGTGGCGCTGCGCCTGAAGGCGCTGTCGCGACGCCTTGCGCCGCTGCCCGCCATCGAGTGCCCGGCCAGCTTCTGGTGGGCAGAGGACGGGTACCGCGCACCGGCTCAAGCTTATCAACGGCGGTTCAGCCAGGACGATGCAACGCTCATCCACGCGTCGCACTTCGAGATCCTCAAGCAGCCCCAGCTGCTGCGCGAGGTGTGCGAGTGCCTGGACACGACCACCGAAACCCAAGGGCGCGCGTGACGCGCCCTGTCACTGATTTTCAAGTAAGGATCGAACATGGCATTGCACCCTGACCTGGCAGCGTTTCTGGAACTGGTCGAATTCGGCAGGCTGACCGGCAAGAGCCAGCCCATGCACGCGATGGACGTGGCCCAGGCCCGCGCCGAATTCGCCGCCAGCTCGCAAGTGCTCGACCCCAGCCCGCCCGGTGACCTGAGTGTCAGCGAACTGAGCATCCCGACCCGCGACGGCGCCCAGCTGCCCGCTCGGCTCTACCGCAACGGGCAGCCTGCAGCTGCACCGCAACCGGTGATCCTCTACCTGCACGGCGGCGGCTATGTGGTCGGCAGCCTCGACTCGCACGACTCGGTGTGCCGGCGCCTGGCGAGCATGGGCGACTTCGCAGTGCTCGCCCCGGATTACCGACTGGCGCCGGAGCACCGTTTTCCGGTCCCTGTGAACGACGCGCTCGATGCCGCCAACTGGCTGGCCGAGCACGCCCTGGCCCTTGGGCTGGACAACCGCCGGGTGGTGTTTGCCGGCGACAGCGTCGGCGCAAGCCTTGCGACCGTCCTGGCCATCACTGCGGTCAAGGCCCCTGAAACGCTGGCGATCAAGCCGTTGGCGCAGTTACTGTTCTACCCGGTCACCGACCTGTCGTGCCTGCGCGACTCCCACCGCCAGCATGCCGAAGGCTATTTGCTGGAGACCGAGACGCTGGCGTGGTTCTACCAGCATTACGCACCGCTGCCCGAACAACGCCTGGACTGGCGCGCTTCACCGCTGCTGGCCCAAGTGGACACGCCGCTGGCGCCGGCCTACCTGTGGGTAGCGGAGTACGACCCATTGCACGATGAAGGCCTAGCGTATCGCGACAGGTTGCAGGCAAGCGGGACGCCGGTGACCTTTGTGCGGGCGCAGGGGCTTAGCCATGACTTTTTGCGGATGTCGGGGTTGGTGGGGCAGGTCGGGGGGATTTATCGGGATGTGGGGGCGTGGTTGAGCGCGGTTGGGGGACGAGCGTAATAGTCCTCGCGTGCCGTTACCGTAACAGAGCACACACATCCAGGCCTATGTAGTGCGACCAACTTGGAGAGTAGGTGTGTGCTTTTTCTGATTCTTAACTAAGGCTTGCGCGCGGGTGATCTTGATGAAATCCCGCAATGCCAGGTAGGCATACAAGCCGCCACAGGGAGTGGTGACTGCAGCCAACCACATAAACCGAGCAGGAAAGCCCTAGGGCCGGTCGAAATCAAGGGTGAAGCTGCGAGCAATGAGGCGATGAAGTAGATCAGTAGCCACCAGACCTTGAACCCACGCTCGATGACCAGTGAATGCAGTTTTTCGGCATCACCGATCTTATACGTGGGGAGGTGACTGGATGCTTGATAGCGTTCGAGTCGCGCTGCCTCCCTGCACTTCGCAGGCAAGCCGGCTCAGTCGCCGAGCCGGCTTGTCGTCACAGACAGGGGCTTTAGAAGCTGTACCGGGTGGTGAACATCACGTTGCGGGGCTCACCGTAGTAACCGGTGAAGAACGTGGGGTCCAATGCGCTGAAGTACTTCTTGTCGAACACGTTGTTCACGTTGACGGTGGCGCTCAGTTCCTTGGTGATGTCGTAGCGTGCCATCAGGTCGAACACAGCGTATTGCTGCTGGGTCGCCTTGCCCTGGCTGGTGGTCAGGCTCAGGCCGCTCTGCCAGTTCATGCCGCCGCCCACGGTCAGCTGGTTGAGATCGCCGGGCAGGCGGTATGTGGTCCAGAGCTTGACCAGGTTGGCAGGCGCTTCGGTCATGATGCGCTCGCGGTCCGAGTCCTTGGTCAGGCTGTGGCTGTAGCTGGCGCTGACGTTCCAGTCGGGCATGACTTCGCCGTAGATTTCCATGTCGATGCCGCGGGTCTTGGCGCCGGACACCGCGCGGTACGCCGACTCACGAATGGTCCCTTCGACGGTTTCGCCGGTGGCCACGCCCAGGTTGTCCTGCTTGATTTCGTAAAGGGCGACGGCGGTGTTGACCCGCCCATCCAGAAATTCGCTTTTCAGGCCAATTTCGTAGTTGTCACCTTCGCGCGATTCCAGGGTCTTGCCTGCCTGATCGCGGATCGACTGCGGCTTGTAGATCTTGGTGTAGCTCGCGTAAAGCGAGTGGATGTCGGTAAGGTCGTACACCACCCCTGCATAAGGGGTGACGAAACCGCTCTCGCGGGTGGAGGCGCGGCTGTTCAGGCCCGGATAGGACGGGTTGGCCACGGTTTTTTTCTTGTAGCTGTAGTCGCCCACCCGTGCGCCCAGGATCAGCGACAGGTCATCGGTGGGTTTGAAACGCGCCACCATGTACGCGGCGTTCTGACGCACGGTGGTGTCGTCGTTCATCAGCTTGCCCACGGAAAGGGGGCGCTCGGTGTCGTTGTCCCAGGTGTAGATGTTGGCCGGACGGCCTTCCAGGTCGTCGTCGGCCGGGTCGCTGTAGTCGTGGAATTCCGAACCGCTCAAGCCGATCACCAGCTCATGCTCGCGGCCCAACAGCTGGAAGGGGCCCTGGACCAAGGCGTCGATGCCCAGTTGGCGCTGCGAGCCTGAGCCGTCGCCGCCGTACAGGTAGGCCCCTTCGCCGGTTTGCTTGTCGGGGAAGTCGCCGCTGAGCGAGGCCAGGGAATAGTCGCGCGAACTGTACATGTTGTTGACCGCCACCTTGAGCTTCCAGTCGTTGACCAGGCTCTGCTCAAGGTTGGCGAAGGTGGTAAGGGTGTTCTGCTTACGGTAGCTCCAGCGCGAACCTGCGTTGATCGAACGGGAAAAGTCGGTCTGTTCGCCATTGCTGTAGAACAGCGGGAAGCTGGCGAACGATACGCCACGCGGGTTGTTCTTCTGGTAGTCCACGCCCACGCTCAACAGGGTGCTGTCGGTGAGGTCGGCTTCGAGGATGCCGTAGTAGGTCTGTTTTTCCTGCTGGTAGTGGTCGATGTAGCTGTTGCCCTGCTTGTACGCCACGACCGTGCGACCGCGCAGGCGGGCATCGTCGGTCAGGGGGCCGGACACGTCCACCTCGGTGCGGTAGGTGTCCCAGGAACCCGCCCCGGCGGTGATCGAGCCCTGGAAGGTGGAGGTCGGGCGCTTGCGGACCAGGTTGATGCTGCCCGAGGGGTCACCGGCGCCTGTCATCAGGCCGGTAGCGCCGCGCACGATTTCGACGCGATCATAAATCGAGGTGTCGATCAGGCTTTGTGGGCTGGCACTGGTCTGCACGATCAGGGTCGTGGGGATACCGTCGAACTGGTAGCTGTCGATCGAATAGCCGCGCGAATAGATGTTCACCCGCTCACTGTCGATGTTCTGCACCGACAGGCCCGGCGCCTGCTTGAGCACGTCACTCAGGGTGGTCAGCTGTTGGTCTTGCAGGCGTTGACGGGTCATGACGCTGACCGACTGGGGGGTTTCGCGCAGGGACATGGGCAGCTTGGTGGACGCACTGCTGCTGTTGACGGTGTACGAACGGCTGGCTTCGCTCGAACCGTCCAGGTTGCTTTGCACGGTGGTGGCGTCCAGCTGCAGCGAGCTGGTGTCGTTGCCACGACGGTGAATGGTCACGCTGTTGCCCTGGATGTCGTACGCAAGCCCCGTGCCTGCCAGCAAGGTTGCCAGGGCCTGCTGCGCGGTGAGGTGGCCCTTGACGGCTCGACCGTTGAGCCCTTGCACATCATCGGGGCTGAACAGCACCTGCTGGTCGGCCTGGCGACCGAACGCCTGCAGCGAAGCGGAGAGCGGCATGGCGGCAATGTCCACGTCCACTTCCTGGGCCATCACCTGGGCCGACAGCGGCAGGCACAGCGCCATGCCCAGGCTCGAGCCGAGCAGCGTCGTCTGGAAGACACGGTGAAGCCTGAAGGCTTGGGTGATCGGGTTGAGCGTGCTAAGGGCTGGCATTACATCCTCTCTGGTGGAGATTTAAATGATAATGATTTGTATTAGTTGCTCAGTGAGACGCACCAGCACAGGAAAACCGGAAAGAAAAATTTCAGTCCGGTTACAACGCTTCAGGCGGGATGGAGTGCTGGCGCGATCTTGCCGCGGTGCAGGCGCACCAAGTGGTCGGCCATATCGAAGTAGCGATCGTCGTGGGAGATCACGATGATGGTCTTGCCCAGCCGCTTCAGGTCCGGCAGCAGCTCGGTGTAGAAGATCCGCCTGAAGGTCGGATCCTGGTCGGCGGCCCATTCATCGAACACCAATACGGGACGCTCCTCCAGCCAGGCGCTGACCAGCGCCAGGCGCTTGCGCTGGCCGGTGGACAGGTCGGTGGTGCTGAACACCCCGTCGCGGATGCTCACCTTGTGGTCGATCTCCAGGCGCCTGAGGTAGCGCCCGGCGTCATCGGGTAGCGGTTGATCGCCTTGGATCACGTCGTCGAACAGGTAGTAGTCAGCGAAGATGGTGGTAAACAGCTGGCGGTAGTCATCACGGGTCTGGGCCGTCACGGGCTGGCCGTTGAGCACGATGCTCCCGGCTTGCGGGGCATACAGGCCCAGCAGCAGCTTGATCAGGGTGGTCTTGCCGCAGCCGTTTTCACCGACGATGAACACGATGTCGCCTTGCTGGACCTGCAGGCTCACCGGCCCGAACTGGAAGGGCTCGGCGCCCTCCACGGCAGGGAAGGTGTAGCGAACGTCCTTGAGTTCTAGCAAGTTCATGGCCATGGCTGGTTTGCGTGCGTCGTCCAGCAGCAGGTGTGGTTCGGGCGAGGAGAACTGCGTCGACAGCGCAGCAATACGGCGAAAGGCGATCTGGGCCTTGCCGATGATTGGCAG
This sequence comes from Pseudomonas sp. UBA5666, assembly GCF_002420785.1. Taxonomy (NCBI): domain Bacteria; kingdom Pseudomonadati; phylum Pseudomonadota; class Gammaproteobacteria; order Pseudomonadales; family Pseudomonadaceae; genus Pseudomonas; species Pseudomonas sp. UBA5666. The sequence goes on from NZ_DIIQ01000003.1 coordinate 10,967, forward strand.
GGTGCTGATCAGGTGCTCCAGCGGGCCTTTCATGTACAGCAGCACCAGCACGAAACCGCTGGTAACGCTCTTGTCCGCCGAGGGCCAGTACGATTGCAGGGCCAGCGCCACCGCAATCACCACGAAGAACAACATCGAGCCCAGGGTCTTGGCGATCACGAAGGTGTTGATCGAGCGGACCTGGGTGGCGCAGATCCGATTGGCCGTGTCGCGGATGCCGTGGCTGAACATCCGTTGGCGGCGCGGCCGGTGAATGCGCAGTTCCTTGGCCCCTTCGGCGATGGCACTGTAGTGTTTTTGCAAGTCGTCCTCGGCTTCCCGCGCGGCTTCGAAGCCCCGCATGCCTTTGGCCTGGGCGATGAACTGCAGCACGGTGCCCACACCGATGGCCACCAGGATCACCAGGAACATCTGCCAGGACAGGTGCGCCAGGTAGCCCAGGCACCCCAGCGTCACGGTGAGCGAGATGGCCAGCGGGGCGAAGACGTAGGCGAAGTCGCTGATGGTGTCCACGTCATGGGTCAGTACCGGGATCAGCCGATGGCTGCGGTAGCGCTCGATCTGGTCGATGGGCGCGGCCAGCACCTTCTCACCCAGCTGACGACGCAAGGTGGCGATGACGTGTTGGCCTACGTAGTTGGTGCCCATGTCGGACAGAATCGAGCTGAGCAGGGCCAGCAGGCACAGGCCAGCGAAGCCCAGTACCACGCCCTGTGTCAGGCCGGCGTCGCTGTGCAAGCTGCTGTTGATGGTGGCCAGCAAAGCGGTGACGCTCAGGCCACCGATCATGCCCAGGACGATGCAAACCGTGACCAGAGGCCAGAACGGCTTGAGCAGGCCGAACAGTTCCCTGACGGCGCCACGAGGTTGATGGGTCATGTGTTTCTCCTCAATCGCGTGGGGCTGTCAGAGTTCGCGGACGACTCGGAAACCAAGGAAATCGCCGCGAACCTCGGGCGAGCGGTTGTTGCGGTTGCCCGAGCGCGAGAACACCGGGGCCTCGCCCCAGTCGTTGCCGCGCATGACGCGTTTCTCGCAGTTGCCGGTTTTCCAGGCGCTGCCATCGGCAGGCGCACCTTCGTAGTCTGGGTTCAGGCAGTCGGCCGTCCACTCGTAGACATTGCCGTGCATGTCGTACACGCCAAAGGCGTTGGCCGGGTAGCTGCCCACGGGCGCGGTGTAGGAGTAGCCATCGGCAGGGCCATAGGTATTGGCGTGCTGGCTGATGCTGTAGGCCTTCTCGTCGTTGTTGTCGAAGGGGAACGGGAAAGAGCCAGTGGAGCCGGCCCGGGCGGCGTATTCGCGCTGCGCCTCGCTGATCAGGCGGTAAGTGTGCCCGGTTTTTTTCGTCAGCCATTGAGCATACGCATCGGCGTCGAACCAGCTGATGCACACCGCCGGCTGGCGAGGGCCCTGCTTGTAGGTGGGTTTGCTGGCCTTGCAGAAGCGGCCAGGACGGGTGTCGCCATCGGCGATCTTGACCCCGGTTTCACGGATGTACGCATCCAGCTCGCCTGCGGTGACCGGGAAGCGGCCCACCGCGAACGGTTTGGCGAAGGTCACGGTATGCTGCGGGCCCTCATCGTATTCGCGACCCACTTCATCCTCCGGGGTACCCATCAGGTAACTGCCGGCGGGCAGCACTACCATTTCCGGGCAATGTGGGCAGTCCTTGAAAACGCTACCGGGTTTGATCGCTTCGCCCGCGTGTACGGCAGGGCTGGCCAGCAGGCCGAGCAGCACGGCAGTGCCGAGCCTGTACAGGGTGCTGGACAATGGCTTGAATGAAACGCAAGGCAGGTTGGGCATGGTGAAAAGTCCGTGATCGATGGTCTGCATGAGGGGTTCAGCGGCGCAAGCGTGGAGTGAGCACAGCGATCAGCCGGTCGATTTCGGCTTCGGTGTTGAGCAGGCCCGGTGCAGTGCGTACCACCGGACCCACGTCGCGCGACACCGCATCGACGACGATGCGCTGGCTGTTGAGGTAGGCGGCGACCTCGTCGGCATCCTGGTCGGCTACCCGAAAGAAGGTGAAACCTGCCGATTGGCGAGTGCTGCGCGGCGTGACCAGTTGCACGCCCGGCATCGTTTCGAGCCGCTGTTTGAGGTAGTCGTTGAGGCCGTGAATGCGTGCCTGTATGGCGGCCTTGCCGTGCCGCAGGTGCAAGTCGAAGGCTGCGCCCAGCGCCCATCGGTGCTCGAAGGCGTGATAGCCGCCTGGGGTGAAGGTGGTGGCGAAATCCTCATCTTCGGAAAAAGTCGCGATGAGGGGGTTCAGGTTGTCGAGTGCGGTGCTGGCCGCGCAGATGATCCCTGTGCCGCGCGGGCCGAACATCCACTTGTGCGTGCCGGCAATGAAGTAGTCGCAGTTGAGCTCGGCAAAGTGCATGTCCTCTACACCAAAGCCATGCACGCCGTCGACGACGTACAGGATGCGCTCATGCTCGGCGCGGTCCCGGTTGGCCTCGCGCACCAGTTCGCCGATGGCGCCCACCGGCAGCTTCACGCCACTGCCCGAGTGCACCCAGGTCATGCCCAGCACGCGGGTCTTGGGGTTGATGGCCGCCTTGATGGTGCTCAGCACTTGGTCGGTGGACAGGTTCCACGGCTCGTCGAACAGGCGCAGCCGGCGTACCGGGGTGCCATCGCGGGCGGTGCGAAAGTCCAACGTGTGGCGCGCTGCCGAGTGCTCGTGCACCGTCGTCAGGATCTCTTGCCCGGGTGCTATCTTGAGCCCGCCGTAGATTAGGCCCAAGCCCTCTGTCGTGCTGCCGGTCAGGGCAATTTGCCGTGGTGCGACTTGCAGGTAACGGGCCGCCGCTTCGCGGACCTGCGCTTCGTGCTTCCATTCCGACTGGCTATCCCAGTCCACCAGCCGGGCCGGGTGCCGATCGAATTGCGCGCGCAGAGCCTCGATGGCGTCGCGTACCGGTTTTGGGTGCGAGGTGATCAGAAAGTTGGCGAAGTGGGCGTAGGCTGGGTCGAGGTCGAACAAGCTGCGAAAGCCCGCCCAGGCGTCAGAGCCTGCGGCCCGTGTGGGCGCTGCCTGGGCGGCGGGTATCAAATGGCTTGCCAGTGGCAGGCTGGCAGCGAGCAGGCTGGCCTGCTTGAGAAAGGCGCGACGGTCGTTCATCTGAGGGCTCGCATCATCATCGTGAGGGGGTGGCGCCAGGGGCCGCTGCCGCCTGCACCTGCTGCCAGACACGCAGGAAATTGCCGCCCCACAGCTTGCTGATGTCAGCTTCGGAGTAACCTCGTGTAATCAGTTCGGCCGTGACGTTGCGGGCCTCGCTGGCGTCCTGCCAGCCGTCAATGCCACCGCCCTCGTTGAAGTCCGAACTCAGGCCTACATGGTCGATGCCGACCTTGCGCACCGCGTAGTCGATGGCGTCGCCGTAGTCCTTGAGCGTGGCTGGCGGTTCTTCGTCGAGAATGGCGTACAACGCATTGGCGTACTGGCCCACTTTCTGTTCCGGCCAGCCCGCGATAACGGGGTCGCCCGGCATGAGGGCGTAGTTCAGGTCAGCCAGGGGCGGCAGGGCATAGTCGCTGCGCAGCGCGTTGAGGCGCTCCTGGGTTTTGTTGCTCAAGGGCTTGAGGTAGGTGGAGAAGGCGACGATCTGGATGACACCGCCGCTGTCCTTGATCAGTTGCATTTCCTTGTCCGACAGGTTGCGGCGGATGTCGACCATCGCCCGGGGCGCCGAATGCGACGCCACCACCGGTGCCCGGCTGAGCGCCACGACCTGGGCCAGGGCCTGGCTGGACATCTGCGACACGTCGATGATCACCCCCAGATCGTTCAGGCGCTGTACTGCCTGCTTGCCGATGGATGACAGGCCTTCGAGTGCATCGACGGTGTCATTGAAAAAGGGCAGCGGGCGCGAGGAGTCGGCCCAGCTGTTGTTGCCCACGTAGCTGAAGCCGAACAGGCGCACGCCGCGCGCAGCCCAACGGTCCAGCTGGTCCAGGTCGTCGCCCAGTGCGTAGGCATTGAGCATGCTGAGCAACACCGCAAACTTGCCTTCGCCGTGCAACCTGCGCATGTCCTGCGGGGTATAGGCAACGCCCACCCGTTCGGGAAAGTCGCGGACCATGCCCATGATGGCGTTGTAGCGCACCTCTTGCGTGTGGCGGGCGGCCTCGACGAAGCCGGGGGTAGGGCGGTGTGGGCCATCGTCGCCGGTCCAGGATTCGGGCCAGGCGAAAATGGTCAGGGCAGCGGCAGACAGGCGCCCGCGCGCCGCTTTGTTCAGGTCGAAGCGACCAGCACCGTCTTGGTCGGCTTCGCTGCCTTCGGTGCCGAAGGTCAGCGGCAGTGTGATGTGGCTGTCGAACGAAAGCAGGCGTTCCTGCAGGTCATTGGCCTGGCGCATGACGTCCCTGGGGTAGCCTGACGGCGTGTCGAGATAGTCCCAGGCCGCCCACCCGGCACCGGCGGTCACGGCCGCGGCCAGGCTGATATACAAGGCTTTTTTCCAGCGTGGTGTCGTCATCTTGGTCTCAGTAGGTTCACCGTCGAGGGATGGGCTTGGATGCCGCCGCTACCTGGAGGGAACGAGCTGCGATAGCGGAAATTTAAGCGCCCGCCCGTTGACTGAAGACAGGTGCCAGGGCGCACTGCAGCGCTAAATTTCGCCCGCCGAGCCACGTCCTAGCCTTGGATGGGCCGTGCTCCATGGCCGAAGTGAAAGCACAGGTAGGGCAATGACGATTTCTCGACGCGGGTTCATCGCCGGTGTGGCATTGACGGGTATGGCAGTGCCAGGCGCGCGGTACCTGCAGCGGCGGCGAGCCAGTGAAGAGCAATACCCTGAGACCCCCGGCGAGGCGGTGGTGGAACTTGCCGATACGCCTGTCAGGCAGCTGGGCGACACCTTGCGCGGTATCTGGCGCTGGACACCTCAAGGCCGCGAGGCCGGGCTCGCCGGTATGCCGTCAGGGGAGCTTGAGCTTTTCCTGGATGTGGCCTCGAGCGGGCGGGGGTTGCGCGGCTACCTCGACACCCCTGAACGTTTGCGCAGCACCCTGGAGCCACGCTATCGGGTGGTGGCTGACTTGTTGCTCGACCGACCAGGGACACTGCGCTGGCGGCTGTTGGCCACGGACGCCAACCCCCTGGGGGCACGCTACGAGTGCCAGGTTGTGCTTGACGAGGTCTGGGGGGCGTACGGCAACGCAGGACCTGCGACCTTGAGCGGGCACGTGGTGGCGCTTGAGCGGCCACTGGCGCTGCCCGTGCAGGACAACCGTTTCCTGGCGCTGAAAAGAACGTTCCCCGAAGCGCGGGAGCGCACGCCATTGTCGGCGCCGTTACTGGCGAAGCTGATCGCGCCGGAACACCGGCTGTTTCACCAGCTCTGGCATGCGTCGCGGGACAAGTGGCACAAGCTCGATGACGAAAAGCGCGGTGCGTTGCGCGGGCTTGGCTGGCAGCCAGGGCCGAGGGCGCGCGAGCGTGATGCACGGGGCCGGCACAAGGACCGCAACGGCTCCGGCGAGGACTTTCTGTTCATGCATCGGCACATGCTGGGCAACGCCAGGGCCATTGAGCCGTTACCGTCGTGGCCGCGTTTTCCTTTGCCCCAGCCAGCGCTCGAGCGCGACCGCGTAGGGTTCGCAGCCTACTTCGACAACCATGACGGCAACGCCTTGCCGCCGACATGGCTGGCCGATGATGACGAGGAGTACACCCAGTGGGTGCGTGACATCAAGAGCCCGGACACGTTCTACGGCAACTTCCAGGTCTGGGAGTCGCGCTACAGCGATCCGCATTACCTCAGTACCTTGACCTTGGGGCAGTTTGGCTCAGAACTGGAGCTGGGCTTGCATGACTGGCTGCACATGCGCTGGGCCTCGGTGCCGCGCGATCCGGCCAACGGCATGCCGGTGCCGATGGCGCGCACGCCCGACGACTATGCCCAACGCTGGTATGGCGCCGAGAACGATTTTCTCGGCGACCCTTTTTCATCCCATGTGAACCCGGTGTTCTGGCGCTTTCATGGCTGGATCGACGACCGCATCGAGGACTGGTTCCAGGCCCATGAACGGCTTCATCCTGGTGAAGTGCGGCGCCTGGACGTCAACGGCGTGCCCTGGTTCGCGCCGGGGCGATGGGTGGAAGTTGCCGACCCCTGGCTGGGGCCTGATACCCATGGATGCTCCACAGTGCCTGGGCTGCGCCCAGGGCGGAGTGTGGAGATGGACCCGGAGACCATGAAGCTGGCCCTGCGCATCATCTATGCCGAGGATGATCGTTTCGCCGCGTTACGGCCCAAGGTGCCGCAGCGGCCATGGTATGCCCGGCATATCAAGGTGACGCGGCCATTGCGGTGAGGGTTCATGGAGATTCATGCCGCGATAGGCCGCGCAGCGGCCTCGGCGACCCTGGCGTTTTTCCAGCCCAGCGTTGCGCCTAAGGGGCATCACCGCCCACCTGCCACCCACCACCGAGCGCCTTGTAAAGCGCCACGCTCGCTTGCAAGCGGGCCAGGCGAAGCGTTGCCTGCTGATCCTGGGCTACATACAGCGTGCGCTGGGTTTCCAGCACGGTCAGTACGGTCTCGGCGCCTGCCCCATAGCGCTGTTCGGCCAGGTCAAAGGCCAGTTGAGCTTGTCGCACTTCTTCGTCCTGCCAGTGGCGTTGGCGGTCGACACCGTCCAGGGCATTGAGCGCCTTCTCCACATCGCTCAGGCCAGCGAGAATGCTGCTGCGATACTGCTCCAGCAGTTCGGCCTGCTCGGCCTCGGCCAGATCGCGGGAAGCCCTGAGCCTGCCGTTGTCGAAAATCGGCGCAAGCAGACCAGAGGTCAGGGTGTAATAGGGGCTTTCCAGCGTCTGGGCGAAGGTGCGCGCGCCGCTGCCCAGGGTGGCGCCAAGGGTTACCTTGGGCAGCATGGCCGCCCGGGCCACTTGCACGTTGGCGTTGGCCGCTGCCAGGCGGGCCTCGGCGGCGGCGATATCGGGGCGACGGGTCAGCAGGTCGCTGGGCAGGCCGCTGTCAACCGTCGGCCAGGCCACGCTGGCGAACGGCTGGCGGCTGGTCGGCAGTTGCTGTACTGGGTCGCCGAGCAATGTTGCAAGGGTGATGCGGGTGTCTTGCACGCGTTGCGCCATCAGGGGGACCTGACGCTCCTGGGCCGCGACCAGGCTGCGCTGCTGGGCAAGCTCCAGGTGTGTTGCCGAGCCTGCGCGCTGGCGTGCCTGGACCAGGCGCAAAATGCCCCGTGCATTGTCCAGGTTCAGTTGGGCGATGCGCAGTTGTTCGGCTAAGGCCAGGCCCTGCAGATACGTGTCGGCGATGTCGCTGAGCAGGGTCAACTGCACCGTCTGCCGGTCAAAGCGGCTGGCTTGCAATGTGCGCAGGGCGTTGTCGCGGCTAGCCCGCAGGCCGCCCCAGAAATCGATTTCATAGCTGGCACTGAGCTGGGTATCGAACGCGGTACTGGTGCGCTCGCTACGGGTGGCATCGAGGTCGTTATAACCCTCACCCTTGAGCAGCCGCTGGCGGCTGGCATCCACGCCCAGCTCGACCGCTGGCAGCAGGGGTGCGTTGGCGATGGCGGCTCGCGCTCTGGCCTGCCGGATGCGTGCGGTGGCGGCCGCCAGATCGTGGCTGTTAAGCAGGGCGCGTTGCACCAGGCTGTCCAGCTCGGGGCTGTTGAAGGACTGCCACCACTGACGCGCCGGTCGGTCGGCCTCACCGAAAGCGTGTGTCGGGCCCTGCCAGGTACGCGGCATATCGACCGCTGCCTGGGGCAGGGTGGGTGGGCTGCACCCGGCGAACGCCAGGCAAAGGGTCAACAGGCTGATGCGGCTTGGCAAGGGCATGGCTTATTCGCTGGTAAGGGCTTTGACCGGGTCGAGTCGGGCGGCTTTGCGTGCGGGCATGAAGCCGAACACGATGCCGGTGATCACAGCGCAGGTAAAAGCGCCAAGCATGGCTGGCAGCGCGAAGGCCACCGCGATATCGGCCAGCATCAAGCCGGCGCCGACGACCAAGGCCAGGACGATGCCACTGAGCCCGCCCACCATCGAGAGCATGACCGCCTCACTGAGGAACTGGCGCATGATGTCGCGCTGGCGGGCTCCGGTGGCCATGCGGATACCAATTTCGCGGGTACGCTCGCGCACGGTCATCAGCATGATGTTCATCACCCCAATGCCGCCCACCAGTAGCGAGATGGCCGCGATGGCGCCTAGCATCAGCGATAGGCTGCTCTGGGTGCGTGCCTCGGCCTGGATCAACGCCGCATCGTTGGTCAGTTCGAAATCGTGGCGGCCCTGGTGGCGTTGGCGCAACAGGTGATCGATGGCCGCCTCGGTCGCGTTGACCTGGGTCGAATCGCGCGCCGCAATGGTGATGTAGTCGGGGTCGCGATGACCGAACAGGCGGATGGCGGCGGCCGAGTACGGCACCACGATACGCCCGTCGCTGTCCTGGTCGCCGGAGCTGGCGCCTTTTCCCGCCAGTATGCCGATCACCTGGAATGGCACGTTGCCGATCAGCAGGTATTGACCGATCGGGTTGGCATGGTCGCCCAGCATCTTTTCCCGCACTTTCTGGCCAATCACGGCGACCGCCGCCGCGGCGGCTTCGTCGGCCTGGCTGAAGAATGAGCCTTCCACCACGGGCCAGTTGAAAATGTCCTCGAACCAAGTGTTGTTGCCGCCCACGTAAAACACCTGGCTGGTGTTGTTCTGGCGCACCATCAGCTTTTCCCCGATCACGGGCATGACGTGCTTGACCTGCGGCAATTCGCCGATGGCCGCGACATCGTCCAGGGTGACGGTGCCTGCCGGCTCGCCGAGTGTCGCCGGCTTGCCGTTGAGATAAAGGATGTTCGAGCCGAACGCGGCCATCTGCGCCATCACCTGGCGCTTGCTGCCTTCGCCCACGGCCAGCATGACCACAACCGAGGCTACCCCGATGACGATACCCAGCAAGGTGAGCGCCGTGCGAAAGCGATTGATCCACATGATGCGCCAGGCTGCCTGGAGTGCTTCGACCAGCTCGCCTTTCCAGGCGCCGCGCAACTGCGCCCCCTGGTCCAGGCGCTGACGCAGAGCATCGGCCTGCAGGCCTGGGTGGCGGGCTGTGCCGTCGCGCTCATCGGCCGAGTCGCTGATCATGAGGCCGTCGCGGATCTCGATGACCCGGTGCGCGCGGGCCGCGACATCTCGGTCGTGGGTGATCAGGATGATCACATGACCTTGGCTGGCCAATTCGTCCAGCAACGCCATGACTTCCTTGCCGCTGTGGCTGTCCAGGGCGCCGGTAGGCTCGTCGGCGAGGATGATGTGGCCACCGTTCATCAAGGCGCGGGCAATCGACACCCGCTGCTGCTGACCGCCCGACAGTTGATGCGGGCGGTTGGCGGTGCGGCTTGCCAAGCCTAGCCGCTCCAGCAGGGCCGCGGCGCGGGCGTGGCGCTCCTGGGCCGGGATGCCGGCATAGATGGCCGGCATCTCTACGTTTTCCAGCGCAGAGCCGGAGGGGATCAGGTGATAGCCTTGAAAGACGAATCCGAACGCCTCACGGCGCAGCCAAGCCAGCTCATCGTTGCCCAGCTCGGCCACGTCCATCCCCGCGAAGTGATAGCTGCCGCTGGTGGGGCGGTCCAGGCAACCGAGGATGTTCATCAGGGTCGATTTTCCGGAGCCCGAAGCGCCAACGATCGCAACGAACTCACCGGGATGAATGCGCAGGCTGATACCTCGCAGCACGTCCACCTTGGGGGTGCCGAAGCCGCCGTAAGCCTTGCAGATGTCGCGCAGTTCGATCAGGGGCGTGGTCATTCAGCCTCCACTGCCTTGGCCGATCAGCAACCGCTCACCTTCGCCCAGGCCATCGAGCACCTGCACACGCAGGCGATCGCTCAGCCCTGTTCGTACCTGACGCGGTCGCACCTGGCCATCGGGGGCGAGCACCTGTGCAATGTGCACGCCATCCTGTTCGTCCAGCGCAGCCAGGGGTACGGTCAGTACACCGCTGGCCTGCCCGGCGACGAAGAACACTTGCGTGGTCATTTCGGCCATCAGCGCACCGTCAGGGTTCTCCACATCCAGCAAGACGGTGTACTGCACCACCTGAGTACCGGTGGCGCCATTGGTCGCGCTCGCCGGGCTGCCGCCACCGCTGCTGGTTTGCTCCAGCGGTTTGGGTGGAATCGGCAGGATCTGCCTGACGCGGCTGCTCCAGCGGCGCTTGCCGCCGGCCAGTGTCGTGAAATAGGCCGTCATGCCGGGCTTGACCTTGCCGATATCGGCCTCCGACACCTGCGCCCACACCGTCATCGGCGAGAGCTTGGCGATGCGCAGAATCAATGGGGTTTGTTGCTGGGCATTGAGGGTCTGGCCTTCACGGGCATCCACCGCCACCACGGTGCCATCCATCGGGGCGTAGATACGGGTATAGCCCAACTCGGCTTCGTCACTGCGCAGGCTCGCCTGGGCCTGGCGGATTTGCGCTTGGTACATGTCGATACGCGCCTGGGTGACGCTGAGCTGCGCATCGGCCGCCTGCACATCCTCTTCGCGGGTGGCGCCGGCATCGGCTAGGCTGCGCTGGCGGGCGAGCTGCTGCCTGGCCAGTTTGAACTGGGCGCGCTGCTCGGCGAGCTGCGCCTTGAGGTTGTCGATGGAGAAGCGCCCGGCATCCACGCGCGCCTGCTGTGTGGACGGGTCAATCTCCACCAGCAGTTGTCCCTTGCGCACGGTATCGCCGGCTTCGACATGGAGCGTGCGAATCTGCCCGGACGCTTGTGCGCCAACATCCACATAGCGCCTGGGTTGCAGCGTGCCCAGCGCGGTGACGCTGCTTTCGATGTCTGCACGCGTCACGCTGACGGTGTTGGTCGGTACCGCGCCCAAGGGTAGGGTACGCCAGGCCAGAAGACTGCCCAGGCTCAGCAGGGCTAAGCCGCCCAGAAGCAGGCGGTGGCGAATAGCGGGTGCACGTCTCATGGGGACTTCCAGCCGAATTGGGCCTGAACGCAGGCGGTGCCTGTGCGCAGGCAGGTCCCCGTTAAACGAAGGTCATGGCGGCTAATTTAGGTTTGCCAGGCGACCGACGTCGGTTGCTGCGGGTAATGATAATTTGTAAGATTCCAATTTGATATCACCTGCGCCCGTCTGGGCTGCGCGGGGCCGTCATCGGGCGATTCAGGGTGCCGCCGTGGAACACTATTATCGCGAGTTGGTCAATTTCCTGAGCGCACGCCTCGGTAGCCGCCAGGCTGCTGAAGATGTGGCCCATGACGCCTACGTTCGGGTGCTGGAGCGTGTCGATGCGCAAGTGATCGAGCACCCCCGCGCGTTTCTTTATCGCACTGCGCTCAACCTGGTGGTGGATCGACACCGGCGTCACTTGATTCGCCAGACCGAACCGCTGGAAGTGCTCGATGAGGGCGTTCAGTGGCAGCACACGCTCTGGTCCCAGGACATGCACCACGCCCAGCGCCTGGACCTGCTCAAGCGTGCCTTGGACGAACTGCCCAAGCCATGCCGTGACAGCTTTCTGCTGCGCAAGCTCGAAGGCTTGTCCCATCCGCAGATTGCCGAACGGCTGGGCTTGTCGCGCAGCCTGGTGGAAAAGCACATCGTCAATGCCATGAAGCACTGCCGGCAACGCATGCGCCAGTGGGAGTCCTGACGGCACGCCGCGCAAACTGCACATTCTGTCGGGCCACCGCTTGCTTTTCGAGGGTTTCCCGGCTTGTATCTAGGGGTATCAATGCTGGACTTGGCCAGGGCTTGACGGGCTCGACCAAGTCTTGGCGGCCTCTCCACTGTCCAGGTTCGACCATGGCCAACAAGTCCTTGCGTATCCTGATTGCCGATGCTCACCCGCACCAACGCCTGCAACTGGAGCGTATGCTCAATGGCCTGGGGTATTACCGTATTGCCCCCGTCGACAGTTTCGAGGAGCTACAGCGGCTGGTGCTGGGTGCCCTCCAGCCCTTCCACCTGCTGTTGGGCAATATCGAGTTGGCCAGCCACGCAGGCGTGGACCTGGCCCGGTTTTGCCGGGTCAGCACGCAGATCCAGCATGCCCTGCTTTACCATTGCGCCCAACTGAAGGTGCCTGCGGTACCCCAGGCCGAGCGCCAGGCGGTCAGCCTGAGCCTGCCGCACGTGCCTGACGATGCCGCCCTGGCGTCCTTCATGTCGATCGTCGACGCACCCCTGGTGGTGGGCACCCTACGGATGCCGGACGGGTTGCGCAGGGGAGGCCCCAGAGCACCCGGCAACTTGGCCCAGACGGTCTTTCATCGCTGATCCAGGCAGGGTAGGGGCAATCGGGTCGCTATTTGCTATCCTCCGGCCTTTGACCATTGCTGCGAAACCTGCCATGACTGCCACCGATACCGCTCGTCCACCCCGGTTCACCCGCCGTGACCACCGGACGCTGGGCCTGGCTGCGCTGGGCGGCGCGCTGGAAATCTACGATTTCATCATCTTCGTCTTCTTCGCCCTGACCCTCAGCCAGCTGTTCTTCCCGCCTGAGATGCCTCAATGGCTACGGCTGCTGCAAAGCTTCGGCATCTTCGTCACCGGTTACCTGGCCCGACCACTGGGTGGCATCCTGATGGCGCATTTCGCTGATCATCTGGGCCGCAAGCGCGTGTTCAGCCTGAGCATTTTGATGATGGCGCTGCCGTGCCTGCTCATCGGCGTCATGCCGACGTATGCCGACATTGGGTACGCGGCGCCGTTGTTGTTGCTGGCGCTGCGCATCCTGCAAGGGGCCGCGGTCGGTGGTGAAGTGCCCAGTGCCTGGACCTTCGTTGCCGAACATGCGCCGCCCGGGCGACGCGGCTATGCCTTGGGCTTTCTGCAGGCCGGGCTCACGTTCGGCTATCTGCTGGGCGCACTGACGGCAACCTTGCTGGCCCATGTGTTCTCGCCCGAGGAAATACTCAGCTACGCCTGGCGTTATCCGTTCCTGCTGGGGGGCGTGTTCGGGGTCATCGGCGTGTGGTTGCGCCGCTGGCTGAGTGAAACACCGGTTTTCCTGGCGTTGCGTAGTCAACAGGCGCCGGTGAAGTTTCCTTTGCGACAGGTGCTTGGCGAACATAAACGCGCTTTGGCACCCGCGGCGCTGCTGACCTGCGTGCTGACCTCGGCGGTGGTGGTGCTGGTGGTGATCACCCCGACGGTCATGCAGCAGCGCTTTGGCATGAGCGCGGGAGCTACCTTTGCCCTGAGCAGCGTGGGCATCGTGTTTCTGAACCTGGGCTGTGTGCTTGCCGGGTTGCTGGTCGACCGCGTGGGCGCGTGGCGGGCGCTGCTGTTGTACAGCGTGCTGCTACCCCTCGGGGTCGGCGTGCTCTATGCCAGCCTGATCGGGCACTGGGGCATGACCTGGGTGGCCTATGCCCTGGCGGGCTTGTCGTGCGGTGTGGTGGGCGTGGTGCCATCGGTCATGGTCGGGCTGTTCCCTGCGCAGATTCGCGTATCGGGCATTTCGTTCACCTACAACGTGGCCTATGCGCTGTGGGCCAGTATCACGCCCTTGGCGCTTATCGCACTGATGCCATGGAGCCCTTGGGTGTGTGTCGGGTTCTGTCTGGTGATGGGCGGGGTAGGGGTAATGACCTCGGTGTACTTCGGGCGACGAGAGCCCATGGCGGCGGGTGAAGCGGGGCTTGAGCTCCCGCGCACGGCCTGACACTCACAATCACACCGTTTCGGAGCAGACCCTGCAAAAAAGCCCCCGGTTCTTTCGAACCGGGGGCTTTTTGTATCGTGCAGAGCGAGGTGACTACATGTTCGGGTAGTTGGGCCCGCCAGCGCCTTCAGGCGTGACCCAAGTGATGTTCTGGGCCGGGTCCTTGATGTCGCACGTCTTGCAGTGCACGCAGTTCTGCGCGTTGATCTGGAAGCGCTTGCTGCCATCTTCCTGGGTGACCACTTCGTAGACGCCTGCCGGGCAATAGCGCTGGGCAGGTTCGTCATAAAGCGGCAGGTTGCTGGCGATCGGAATGCTCGGGTCGGCCAGCTTCAGGTGGCAGGGTTGCTCTTCTTCATGGTTGGTGCTGGACAGGAAGACCGAGCTGAGCTTGTCGAAGCTGAGCTTGCCGTCGGGCTTGGGGTACTCGATTTTTTGCGAGTCCGCGGCCAGCTTCAGGCAGGCATAGTCGGGCTTGGTGTCGCGCAGCGTGAAGGGCAGCTTGCCGGCGAACCAGTTCTGGTCGATGTAGTTGAACGCAGCACCGAGCAACGGGCCGAACTTGTGCATGGCCGGGCCGAAGTTGCGGCTGGCGAACAGCTCCTCATGCAGCCAGCTGGCCTTGAAGGCACTGACATAGCTGTCGAGCTGGTCACCGCCCTCACTGCCGGCGATCAGGGCGTCAGCGACGGCCTCTGCGGCGAGCATGCCCGACTTCATGGCCGTATGGCTGCCCTTGATCTTGGCCACGTTCATGGTACCCAGGTCGCAACCGATCAGGGCGCCGCCCTTGAACACCATCTTGGGCAGCGAGTTGATGCCGCCCTTGGCCAGGGCGCGGGCACCGTAGCTGATGCGCTTGCCGCCTTCGAGGTACTGGCTGATCACCGGGTGGTGTTTCAGGCGCTGGAACTCGTCGAAGGGCGACAGGTAGGGGTTGGCGTAGGACAGGTCGACGATCAGCCCAACGACCACCTGGTTGTTCTCCAGGTGGTAGAGGAACGAGCCACCGGTGTTGTCTTTGGCCATGACGTCCAGCGGCCAGCCGGCGGTGTGCACCACCAGGCCTTGCTGGTGCTTGGCTGGGTCGATTTCCCACAGCTCCTTGAGCCCGATGCCGTAGTGCTGTACGTCCGAATCGCTATCAAGCTTGAAGCGCTTGATCAGTTGCTTGCCGATATGGCCACGGCAGCCTTCGGCGAACAAGGTGTATTTGGCGCGCAGTTCCATGCCCGGCGTGTACAAACCGTCTTTGGGCTGGCCTTCGCGATCGACACCCAAGTCGCCTGTGACGATGCCGCGTACGACGCCGTCCTCGTCGAACAGCGCTTCCTGGGCTGCGAAGCCTGGGTAGATCTCGACACCCAGGTTCTCGGCCTGCTGGGCCAGCCAGCGGCACAGGTTGCCCAGCGAGATGATGTAGTTGCCCTGGTTGTGCATGGTCTTGGGCACGAACAGGTCAGGCACCTTGGTGGCGCTGCCGGCATCCTTGAGCACGTAGATGTCGTCACGCTTGACCTCGGTGTTCAGCGGCGCGCCCAGCGCCTTCCAGTCCGGGAACAGCTCGTTCAGGGCGCGTGGCTCGAACACGGCGCCGGAGAGAATATGGGCACCGACTTCGGAGCCTTTTTCCACCACGCAGACGCTGATTTCGCTACCGGCTTCGGCGGCCTTCTGCTTCAGGCGGCAGGCGGCGGACAGACCCGCCGGGCCGGCGCCGACGATGACCACGTCGAATTCCATGTATTCGCGTTCCACAGGTTCTCTCCTACTCATCAAGGCTCATAGCTGTTGCTTTGTCTTATGGGTGCGCGGGCATTCGCAGCGGTGGCGAGCCACCAGGTTGTAGCTGGGCAAATGACGAACTACACCGTTTTGTCTTGGACGCGCATTATATCTACACCACTTGACCGGTCCAATACAAACGTTTGTTTGAATTTGCCGCAGCCCAGTAAAATCAAAGGTACGCGGCTGGAAGGTGACCGATTTGCCGTATTGACCGGATGGGGTGATACGGTCAAGATACGAGCGGTTTTACGTTCGCCGTAGGCATGCAGCCGGGCGCAGGTACACCTCTAAAGACCAGGTGTGGAGCAGGGTTTTCAAGCGTTCAAGCGGTTTGTAGTGAAGTCTACACGCCACGACAGCAAATGGCCCGCGTGCATTTTTGCCCCAGGCATGTGCACAGGACTGATGGGTCGGGGCGCGCTTGGTTGCGGTCACCATGAAAACTTCGTCTGCGGCTCGTTTCCAGAGGTGCCCTTGTACCCACGCGTATCGCAGGGCCTAGTCCCAGGCGACTATCTATTCACCGGAGAGTAACGAGGAATCCATGAAGGTTCTTGTAGCTGTCAAACGAGTGGTCGACTACAACGTCAAGGTTCGCGTCAAGGCGGACAACTCCGGCGTCGACCTTGCTAACGTCAAGATGTCCATGAACCCCTTCTGCGAAATTGCCGTGGAAGAGGCCGTTCGCCTGAAGGAAAAAGGCGTTGCGACCGAGATCGTGGTCGTATCCGTCGGCCCGACTACCGCCCAGGAGCAGTTGCGTACCGCCCTGGCGCTGGGTGCCGATCGCGCCATCCTGGTCGAAGCAGCCGACGAGCTGAACTCCCTTGCAGTGGCCAAGGCGCTCAAGGCCGTGGTCGACAAGGAGCAGCCGCAGCTGGTCATTCTCGGCAAGCAGGCCATCGACAGTGACAACAACCAGACCGGCCAGATGCTCGCCGCACTGACCGGTTACGCCCAGGGCACCTTCGCGTCCAAGGTCGAAGTCGCTGGCGACAAGCTCAACGTCACCCGTGAAATCGACGGCGGCCTGCAAACCGTCGCGCTCAACCTGCCGGCCATCGTCACCACCGACTTGCGCCTGAACGAGCCGCGCTACGCGTCGTTGCCCAACATCATGAAGGCCAAGAAGAAGCCGCTCGAGACCCTGACGCCAGATGCGCTGGGCGTTTCCCTGGTCTCTACCAACAAGACCCTGAAAGTCGAAGCACCCGCTGCCCGTGGCGCTGGTATCAAGGTCAAATCGGTGGCCGAACTGGTCGAGAAGCTGAAGAACGAAGCGAAGGTAATCTAAATGACTATCCTGGTTGTCGCTGAATACGAGAACGGTGCCGTAGCACCGTCCACCCTCAATACCGTTGCTGCCGCCGCCAAGATCGGTGGTGACGTGCACGTACTGGTCGCCGGTCAGAACGTAGGTGCCATTGGCGAATCCGCCGCCAAGATCGCTGGCGTGGCCAAGGTGCTGGTCGCCGATAATGCCGCCTACGCCCATGCGCTGCCCGAAAACGTTGCGCCGTTGATCGTCGAGCTTGCCCAGGGCTACAGCCACGTGCTGGCCCCGGCCACTACCAATGGCAAGAACACCCTGCCGCGCGTTGCAGCGCTGCTGGACGTCGATCAGATCTCCGAAATCATCTCGGTCGAATCTGCCGACACCTTCAAGCGCCCGATCTACGCGGGTAACGCCATCGCTACCGTGCAATCGAGCGCCAGCGTGAAGGTCATCACCGTGCGCACCACCGGCTTCGATGCCGTGGCCGCCGAAGGTGGCACTGCCGCTGTCGAGGCGGTGGGTGCTGCCCACGATGCTGGCATTTCGGCGTTCGTTTCCGAAGAGCTGGCCAAGTCCGATCGTCCTGAGCTGACCGCTGCCAAAATCGTAGTTTCCGGCGGTCGCGGCATGGGTAACGGCGATAACTTCAGCCACCTGTATAGCTTGGCCGACAAGCTTGGCGCCGCTGTTGGCGCATCCCGTGCGGCCGTCGATGCGGGCTTTGTGCCCAACGACATGCAGGTCGGCCAGACCGGCAAGATCGTCGCCCCGCAGTTGTACATCGCCGTGGGTATCTCGGGCGCCATCCAGCACCTGGCCGGGATGAAGGATTCCAAGGTGATCGTGGCGATCAACAAGGACGAAGAGGCACCGATTTTCCAGGTGGCCGACTACGGCCTGGTTGCCGACCTGTTCGAAGCCGTGCCGGAGCTGGAAAAGCTGGTCTGATCCGCTGGCTTCACTTATAAAGAACCCGGCCCTCTCGTTGAGGGCCGGGTTTTTTTATGGTCGAGGAGTGTGGGATGAGGTTGCGTGCAATGGGCAGGGTGCTGGCCTGCATGACAGTTCTGGTATCGCCGCTGGCGATGGCGGCAGGCAAGTGCGAACGCCTGGTGGCCACCGGCAGCCCCGACGCGCCGCCTTACTCGTGGCAGGACCCCAAAGACCCCAAGCACTTGATTGGCGCCAACGTCGACCTGCTGCGCCACGTGGCGAGCGAGCTGGGAATCAAGGTGGAAGTGCTCAACGCGGGTAGGCGCGACCAGGCCCTTGAGGAAGTGCGCAGCGGTCGCATGGACCTGCTGCTCGATGCGCCGCTGCAAGTGGAGCAATTGACGTCACTGGACTACATCCACCCGCCGCTGCAGCTCAACGAGTACCTGGTATGGACGCGGCACGATGCCGAGTTGACCTTCGATGGCCCAGCTGACCTTGCGCGTTATCGGGGCAGTCTGTCGGAACGGGCGCGCTTGACCCCTGCCTTTACCGCGTTCGCCAAAGACCAGTTGAAACCGGTGATGGCGCAGAACCTGACCCAGGCCTTTCAAAAGTTGGTACTCGGCCAGGTGGACTATGTGCTGGCCGGTCGCTATTCGGGCATGGCCATGGTCCAGAGCCTGGGCATGAACGATGCCCTGATTGCCCGCGGCCTACCCGTGGACCGACCTGGGCTGTACTTGGCGCTGTCCCATGACTCGGCGTGCAATGACAGTTGGCTGCGTGGGCATTTGGCGAAAAAGCTGACAGAATTGCCCATCTCCGGTACGTCCGATGCTGTGCTGCAGGCCAATCTCGAGCGCTGGAAGGCCCAATTGCAGGTGCAGGGCGACGCCCCCAAACACTAGGAAGATCGCGTGAAAACCCAACCTTTGATCCTTGCCATGGCCATGTTTGCCCTGGCTGGCTGCGCCAATGACCCTGCCCCGGATGAGCAGATGCGCCTTTCCGAGCAGGCCCTGGAACAAGCGAAAGCGGTTGGTGCTACCGACCAGGTCGAAGCGTTCAAGCTGGCCGAAGACAAACTGGGACGTGCTCGTACAAACATGCTCACACAAGACTTTCGCGACGCTCGCATGCGCGCCGAACAGGCTGAGCTCGATGCTCGGCTGGCCGAGGCCCAGGTGTTGAACCAAAAGAGTGATGAGCAGTTGCAATTGCTGCAATCGAGGATCAAGCGCTTGCGCAAGCAGCTGGAGGTGCAGCCATGATGGCGCGTGGTTCTATCACGGCACTGACAGTGCTGGCCCTTGCAGCAGGCCTGACCGGTTGCGCCAGCCAGCGCAGCACGGCCGCGCTGGATCAAGCCGCTGCCAGCTTCCAGAAGGTCAAGGATGACTCGGATGTGCTGCGCAGCGCGCCGCGTGATGTGATTCGCGCCGGCGAGTCGCTGTCCCGTGCAGAGCGTTTGTCCAGCTACATGGGTACCGGTGCCGATGTACGCCATTACGCCTACCTCAGTCAACGCTACAGCGAAATCGCCAGTGAGCACGCCAAGCTTGCGCTGAATCAGGAGCGCCAGGCCAAGCTCGACCTGGAACGCCAACGGCTGCAACTGGCGCTGCGCGAGGCCAAGCTGGCCAGCGTGCAGCAGCAGGGCAAATGGGTCGAGTCGCAGATCGTCGCCCTGGCGTCTGAGCAGCCCGACCGTGGTCTGGTCATGACGCTGGGTGATGTATTGTTCGATACCGGCAGCGCCGATCTCAAGAACTCGGCCAGCCGGACGGTGCTCAAGCTCGTGCAGTTCCTCCAGCTCAACCCCCGCCGGATAGTGCGCATCGAAGGCTATACCGACAGCACGGGGACGCCCGAAGAGAATCTCAAGCTGTCCCGCGACCGGGCGCAGGCCGTGGCCGATATGCTGGCCGACTTGGGCATCGATGAAAAGCGAATGCAGGTGGAGGGCTACGGTGACCAGTACCCGGTTGAAGTCAACGCCTCGGAGCGGGGCAGGGCGCAAAATCGACGGGTCGAGATCGTGTTTTCCGACGACAAGGGCAAGCTTGCGCCGGCACGCTGACGGCTGATAGCAGGCTCGGGCAGTGGCCCATGCTGGCCGTCGAAACGGGCGGTGCATGGCAGCTGCTGCCTCTGCGCCTGAGTGACTCATGGGCACTCGCCACCTGTTGGGTAGGTTCAAGATCAGCCTACCTGTGCACCGCACGCACGCGGGCGCTGCAAATCGCTTCCAAGCAAGTGTACCGTTGACTATCCTGTCATCTGTCCCAGTACACTTTGCAACTGTTCCGGTATCCTGAGCCGCAGTGAGCGACACAAGAATAATGAGCCTGTCCGCGCGTCGAGATCCAGCCATGACCAATCTGCTGTTGTACCAGCGTATCGCCCAGCAACTGGCCGAAGACATCCGGCGCGGTGTCTACCAGCCCGGGGAGCGGGTGCCTTCGGTGCGCAAGATGAGTGCCCAGCTCAATGTCAGCCATGCCACCGTCCTGCAAGCGTATGCCAACCTGGAAGACCAGGGGTTGATTCGCGCGCGTCCCCAGTCTGGCTACTATGTGCACCAGACTCCGGCGCTCACGGCGCCCACGCCGGACATCGCGCGCGTGGAGCGTCCCGGTCTGGTGACCCGGGCCAGCATCATCCAGCAGGTACTGACCGAAGCGCGCCGCGATGGCGTATTCGCCTTCGGCGCGGCCGTACCGCACGTCGACTATCTGCCGGTGCGTGCCCTGCACCAGCAACTGGCCAAAGTGACGCGCTTTCACAGCCCGCGTGCTTTCAGCTACATGTTCAGCCCAGGCTTCGAACCTCTGCGTCGGCAGATCGCCATTCGCATGCGCGACGCTGGTGTGCTGGTCGACCCGCAGGAGGTAATCGTCACCCATGGCTGTGTCGATGCCTTGCAAATGTCGCTGCGCGTGCTCACCAAGCCCGGCGACCTGATTGCGGCCGAGTCGCCGACCTACTACGGTCTGTTGCAGCTGGCGGACTTGCTCGGATTGAAAGTGATCGAGATCCCCAGCGACCCCTCGACCGGCATCAGCCTCGAGGCCTTGCAACTGGCCGCCAATCAATGGTCCATCAAGGCATTGGTGTTGACCGCACGGTTGAGCAACCCGCTAGGGGGTACCATTCCCGAAGAGCGGCAAAAGCAGTTGCTGCGCCTGGCATCG
Source organism: Pseudomonas sp. UBA5666 (assembly GCF_002420785.1). Taxonomy (NCBI): domain Bacteria; kingdom Pseudomonadati; phylum Pseudomonadota; class Gammaproteobacteria; order Pseudomonadales; family Pseudomonadaceae; genus Pseudomonas; species Pseudomonas sp. UBA5666. The sequence goes on from NZ_DIIQ01000003.1 coordinate 31,834, forward strand.
GACTACGACATCCAGATCGTCGAAGATGACATCTATGGCGAGTTGATGTTCGAGCAGGGCAAGACCAAGGCCTTGAAGGCCTTCGACCGGCTGGACAGGGTCATCTACTGCTCAAGCTTCTCCAAGACGCTGTCGCCAGGCGTGCGTGTGGGTTGGATGATTGCTGGCCGTTACCAGGACGAGATCCAGCGCTTGCAGACCTTCACCACCCACTCGGCGTGCAGCGTGACCCAGATGGCGGTGGCGGCATACCTGGAAAACGGGGGTTATGATCGCCACCTTCGCTTCATTCGCCAGGAATACCGCAAGAACCTCAGCGCTTATCAGTTGGCCGTGCAGCAGCACTTTCCAGAGGGCACTCAGATGACTCGCCCAACGGGCGGCTTCATTCTCTGGGTGAGCTTGCCTGGCCGGGTCAATACCCAGGAGCTGCACGTGCGAGCGCTCGAACAGGGGATCAGCATCGCGCCGGGGCTGATTTTCAGCAATACCGAACAGTTCAACCACTGTATCCGCCTGAACTGCGGGATTCCATGGAACAAGGAGGCCGAGCGCGCAGTCATCACCTTGGGACTACTGGCACAACAATTGTGCAGGGAGCCTGCCATCCCACTTTTGTGAGGCTTGCCAGGCGGCTGCGGAACAGGGAGCATACGCATTTTCCATGGGGTTCTGTCCATTTGCCATGAACGCACTGCGCCGGTATCTGTTGGTCTTGTGTCTGCTGCCTGTGGCTTTGCCGGGCAGCCCAGCTCAGGCTGCCCAGCCAGCAAGCCAGGCACAGTCCGCTTCAGGTAAAGCGCAAGTCAAGCCGAAGGCACAGCAAAGTGCTCGCAAAGCAGCCAGCAAGCGTGCCAAGTCGACGCACAAAAAGGTCAGCAAGCAAGTGGCCAAGCCGTTGCCGAAAACCAACCTCGACCTGAGCTTGCCCACCGAGCTGGTCGATAACCTGCAGCCGAACGTTGGTGAACCCTCGCCCATCAGGAAGCGCAAACCGTTGCTACCGCCGCTGTTCGTCGAAAAGTCCGAAGCCGACAGCCCGTTTCAACTCAATGGCCGCTTGATCAGCAACGAAATGCAACTGCAGCTTCGCAATGACAGCCGCCGGGATGTCGAAGGCGCCGCCATCGATTTCGAGTACCGTCAGTAGATGGGAGCTGACCGGCCGGTCAGTGGATTTTCATCAGGGCGGCAATTTCAAACGTCTGTTTGAGCGGTTACTATCCGTGTGTGCCGCCCTATCCCGTACTCTGGAGTCCTGATTCACTTGAATGCCATGAAATGCCGCGAAGGCTGCGGCGCCTGTTGCATCGCGCCATCCATTACTTCAGCCATGCCGCTGATGCCCGAGGGCAAGCCGGCAGGTGTGAGGTGCCTGCACCTGACGCCTGCGAATCTGTGCGACCTGTTCGGCAAACCCGAGCGGCCGGCGGTCTGTGGTGGGTTCAAGGCCGATCCCGAGGTGTGCGGTGCTGACAATGAAGAGGCGATCAGGATTCTTGGCTGGTGGGAGCGGGTAACGGCGGCGTGACAGGCTGGATCTTCGACAACAAGGATAAACATGATGAGATCGTTCAAGCGTATAGCGCTGCTGTGTAGCGTCAGTGTTCTGTTTGCACCTGTTGCCTTGGCTGAAAACTGGCAGGTGGCCAAGGACGAGGAGGGCATCAAGGTGTCCCTCAGTGAAGTGCCGGGCTCCAAATACAAGGCGTACCGAGGCGTGACCGTCATCAAGGCGCCGTTGGCCAAAGTCCAGGCGTTGCAGGAGGATGTGGCCGGGGCTTGTGCCTGGATTCACGAGTGCAAGTTGCAGAAACTACTCAAGCATGAGGGTGATCAGAGCTGGACCTATACCCAGTTCAATACGCCCTGGCCTGTAACGCCGCGCGACTCCGTGCTGCGTGTCACCACGGTCAAGGGTGCCGATGGCAGCCTTACACGTAACCTCGTCGAAGAGCCTGCCTACGTGCCCGAAGAGAAGGGCTTTGTTCGAGTGGCTATGGTAGACGGTTTCTGGAAGCTGGTGCCCAAGGGTGACAGCACGGAGGTGACGTACCAAGTGCATACCGAGCCAGGCGGGAGTGTGCCGGCGATGATTGCCAACAAGTTCGTCGTGGAAGCCCCGTTCAATACGCTCAAGGCGCTTCGCGCGCGCGCCGAGAAAAACTGAGGTTTTTCTACTGCATTGGTGAAGGCCGCCTGACTTGAGAGGCGGTCAGCACAGGACCTACGAAAAAGGCTGCCCTAGGGCAGCCTTTTGGCATTTGACGGTGAACGCTTACTTGCGGTCGGTCAGTGCCACGATATCGCGCTTCGCCTCGCCGGTGTACAGCTGGCGCGGGCGGCCGATCTTGTACGGGCTGGAGAGCATTTCCTTCCAGTGCGAGATCCAGCCGACGGTGCGCGCCAGGGCAAAGATCACGGTGAACATGCTGGTTGGAATGCCGATGGCCTTCAGGATGATGCCCGAGTAGAAGTCGACGTTCGGGTACAGCGAGCGCTCGATGAAGTAAGGATCGGTGAGGGCGATCTCTTCCAGGCGCATGGCCAGCTCGAGCTGTGGATCGTTCTTGATGCCCAGTTCGCGCAGAACTTCGTCGCAGGTCTGCTTCATCACAGTGGCGCGCGGGTCGCGGTTCTTGTAGACGCGATGACCGAAGCCCATGAGCTTGAACGGATCGTTCTTGTCCTTGGCCTTGGCGATGAAGGTGTCGATGTTGGACACATCGCCAATCTCATCGAGCATGGTCAGTACCGCTTCGTTGGCGCCGCCGTGGGCCGGGCCCCAGAGTGCCGCGATGCCGGCAGCGATGCAGGCGAACGGGTTGGCACCCGACGAGCCTGCCAGGCGCACGGTGGAGGTGGAGGCGTTCTGCTCGTGGTCGGCGTGGAGGATGAAGATCCGGTCCATCGCCTTTGCCAGCACCGGGCTGATCGGTTTGATCTCGCACGGGGTGTTGAACATCATGTGCAGGAAGTTTTCCGCATATGACAGGTCGTTGCGCGGGTACATCATGGGCTGGCCCATGGAGTACTTGTACACCATCGCGGCCAGGGTCGGCATCTTGGCGACCAGGCGCACCGCGGAGATTTCGCGGTGTTGCGGGTTATTGATGTCCAGGGAGTCGTGGTAGAAGGCCGACAGGGCGCCGACCACACCGCACATCACCGCCATCGGGTGAGCGTCGCGGCGGAAGCCGTTGAAGAACGTCTTGAGCTGTTCGTGAACCATCGTGTGGTTCTTGACGGTGCTGACGAACTGGGCTTTCTGCTCGGCATTGGGCAGTTCGCCGTTGAGCAGCAGGTAGCAGGTCTCGAGGTAGTCGGACTGCTCGGCCAGTTGCTCGATGGGGTAGCCGCGGTGCAGCAAGATACCCTTGTCGCCGTCGATGTAGGTGATCTTCGACTCGCACGAGGCCGTTGCCATGAAACCAGGGTCGAAGGTGAAGTGACCAGTGGCCCCCAACCCGCGGACGTCGATTACATCAGGACCAACCGTGCCGGTTAAAATGGGCAGCTCGACGGGGGCAGTGCCCTCGATGACCAACTGCGCTTTTTTGTCAGCCATGTGGCCTCCTATTAATGCTTGAAATCATCAGACAGACCCCCCACGCAGGGCCCGCACCACTATAGAGGGATAAATTCAGATGTCAATTTGCCTAAAGGCTTGTTGAATCAGCTGTTCAAGCCTGATTTTTCCCGAAATTCTCGCCCGTTTACGCCTTTTGATCGTTAAAGGCAATGCGCTATTCGGGCTACCCCCTCACGTTGTCATGAGCAGCCTAACTGTCTATACTCGGCACCCGACCGCCAGGGGCTTGCAAGCCCGACCTGCTGGGGGTCGCCGTTCCCTGGGTGGTGGGTACCTGACCAGTACACTTACCAACAACTTTGCCCTGATTCGCTAGGGGCTCTTCAGTGTGAAAAAAGCCGTGAAAAGCCAACGACCTGTAAACCTAGACCTAAGGACCATCAAGCTTCCTGTCACTGCGTACACGTCCATCCTGCACCGTATCTCCGGCGTCATCCTGTTCATCGGCCTTGCCATCATGCTGTATGCACTGGGCAAGTCGCTGGGTTCCGAGGAAGGTTTCGGTGAAGTGAAGGCGTGTCTGACCAGCCCGCTGGCCAAGTTCGTGACCTGGGGCCTGTTGTCCGCCCTGCTTTATCACCTCGTGGCAGGTGTTCGTCACCTGATCATGGACATGGGTGTCGGCGAGACGCTGGAAGGCGGCAAGCTGGGCTCGAAAATCGTGATCGTCATCTCCGTGGTGCTGATCGTTCTGGTGGGAGTTTGGGTATGGTAACCAACGTCACGAACCTGTCGCGTTCGGGCCTCTATGACTGGATGGCGCAGCGCGTCTCGGCGGTCGTTCTCGCGGCTTACTTCATCTTCCTGATCGGCTACGTGGTCGCCCACCCAGGCATCGACTATGCCCAGTGGCATGCCCTGTTCTCCAACAACGCGATGCGGATCTTCAGTCTGCTGGCCCTCGTTGCCCTCGGCGCTCACGCCTGGGTCGGCATGTGGACCATTGCTACCGACTACCTGACGCCTATGTCGTTCGGCAAGTCGGCAACTGCGATTCGTTTCCTGTTCCAGGCGGTATGCGGCGTTGCGATGTTCGCTTACTTCGTCTGGGGTGTGCAGATTCTCTGGGGTATCTGATCCATGGCTAGCATTCCAACCATTTCCTTCGACGCCATCATCATCGGTGGCGGCGGCGCCGGCATGCGCGCAGCGCTGCAACTGGCCCAGGGCGGTCACAAGACTGCCGTGGTCACCAAGGTCTTCCCGACCCGTTCGCACACCGTGTCCGCCCAGGGCGGCATCACCTGCGCCATCGCTTCGGCCGACCCGAACGACGACTGGCGCTGGCACATGTACGATACCGTCAAGGGCTCGGACTACATCGGTGACCAGGACGCTATCGAATACATGTGCCAGGAAGGCCCGGCTGCGGTCTTCGAGCTGGACCACATGGGCCTGCCGTTCTCGCGCACCGAAACCGGCCGTATCTACCAGCGTCCGTTCGGTGGCCAGTCCAAGGACTTCGGCAAGGGTGGCCAGGCTGCCCGTACCTGTGCCGCTTCCGACCGTACCGGTCACGCGCTGCTGCACACTCTGTACCAGGGCAACCTGAAAGCCGGTACCACCTTCCTCAACGAGTACTATGCCGTTGACCTGGTGAAGAACCAGGAAGGCGCCTTCGTCGGCGTGATTGCGATCTGCATCGAAACCGGCGAAACCATGTACATCAAGTCCAAGGCCACCGTTCTGGCCACTGGCGGTGCTGGCCGAATCTACGCCTCCACCACCAACGCCCTGATCAATACCGGTGACGGCATCGGCATGGCGCTGCGCGCTGGTGTTCCGGTGCAGGACATCGAGATGTGGCAGTTCCACCCGACCGGTATCGCCGGTGCCGGCGTACTGGTCACCGAGGGTTGCCGCGGTGAGGGTGGTTACCTGATCAACGCCCATGGCGAGCGCTTCATGGAGCGCTACGCGCCGAACGCCAAAGACTTGGCCGGCCGCGACGTGGTTGCCCGTTCCATGGTCAAGGAAATCATCGCCGGCAACGGCGTGGGCCCGAACAAGGACCACGTGCTGCTGAAGCTGGACCACCTGGGCGAGGAGGTGCTGCACAGTCGCCTGCCAGGCATCTGCGAACTGTCCAAGACCTTCGCCCATGTCGATCCGGTCGTCGCGCCAGTGCCGGTCGTTCCAACCTGCCACTACATGATGGGCGGCGTTGCCACCAACATTCATGGCCAAGCCATCACCATGGACGAAGAAGGCAAGGATCACATCATCCCTGGCCTGTTCGCCGTAGGTGAAGTGGCGTGCGTATCGGTTCACGGTGCCAACCGCCTGGGTGGCAACTCCCTGCTCGACCTGGTGGTGTTCGGCCGTGCTGCCGGCCTGCACCTGGAGAAGGCACTGAGCGACGGCATCGAGCACCTCGACGCCAGCGACACCGACATCGACGTTGCCCTCAATCGCCTGAACAAGCTCAACGAGCGCTCCACCGGCGAAGACGTTGCCAGCCTCAAGCGCGAATTGCAGAGCTGCATGCAGAACTACTTCGGCGTATTCCGTACCGGCGAGTACATGCTCAAGGGTATCGAGCAGCTGGCTGGCCTGCGTGAGCGTATCGCCAACGTCAAGATCAACGACAAGTCCCAGGCCTTCAACACCGCGCGTATCGAAGCGCTGGAGCTGCAGAACCTGCTGGAAGTTGCCGAAGCTACCGCCATCGCGGCCGAAGCCCGTAAAGAGTCGCGCGGCGCTCACGCCCGTGAAGACTTCGAAGACCGTGACGACGAGAACTGGCTGTGCCACACCCTGTACTACCCGGGTGTCAAGCGCGTTGCCAAGCGTGGCGTCAACTTTGCGCCGAAGACCGTGCCGGCCTTCGAACCAAAAATCCGGACCTACTAAGGGTGGCTGCTATGTTGAAAGTCGAAGTTTATCGCTACAACCCCGACACCGACGCGGCCCCCAAGATGGAGTCGTTCGACGTCGATACCGGCGGCAAGGACCTGATGGTTCTGGATGTATTGGCGCTGATCAAGGAAAAGGACGAGGGCTTCTCGTACCGTCGCTCCTGCCGTGAAGGCGTGTGCGGCTCCGATGGCATGAACATGAACGGCAAGAACGGCCTGGCCTGCATCACTCCGTTGTCGGGCGTGGTCAAGGGCAACAAGCTGGTACTGCGTCCGTTGCCTGGTCTGCCGGTCATTCGTGACCTGGTCGTGGACATGAGCATCTTCTACAAGCAGTACGAGAAGGTGAAGCCGTTCCTGCAGAACGATACGCCGCCTCCGGCCATCGAACGTCTGCAGTCGCCGGAAGACCGTGACAAGCTGGACGGCCTGTACGAGTGCATCCTGTGCGCGTGCTGCTCCACGTCCTGCCCGTCGTTCTGGTGGAACCCGGACAAGTTCCTGGGCCCCGCCGCGCTGTTGCAAGCCTACCGCTTCCTGGCCGACAGCCGTGACACCAAGACCCAGGAGCGCCTGGCGTCCCTGGATGACCCGTTCAGCGTATTCCGCTGCCGCGGGATCATGAACTGCGTCAACGTTTGCCCTAAAGGTCTCAATCCGACCAAGGCAATCGGCCACGTACGTAACATGCTGCTGCAAAGCGGCACCTGATAGACGTTGTACCTGCAGTACGCCGACGCGCGGGTGTAACGCCCGCGCCGAGGTAAAACCCGAACGGGGCTCACAAAGCCCCTGTTCATTACCTATGAAGATGAGACCAGCAGGGGCTTTCCGGGCTGGTACCCGGAAAATCAGCAGGATCCAGGTGGCGTGGTTCAGTCGCTGTTTTCGGACCGTTCCAGGTTTCATGGCTCTCGCCGATCAGTCCCCTAATCGAGGGTGACCAAGCATGCAAGAAAGCGTGATGCAGCGCATGTGGGAAAGCGCCCACCTTTCAGGTGGTAACGCTGCATATGTGGAAGAGCTCTACGAACTCTACCTGCACGACCCTAACGCTGTGCCAGAAGAGTGGCGCACCTACTTCCAGAAGTTGCCCGCCGACGGCAGCACCGCTACCGACGTATCGCACTCCACGATCCGCGATCATTTCGTACTGCTGGCAAAGAACCAGCGCCGCGCCCAGCCGGTATCTGCCGGGAGCGTGAGCAGTGAACACGAGAAGAAGCAGGTTGAAGTGCTGCGACTGATCCAGGCCTATCGTATGCGCGGCCATCAGGCTGCCAAGCTTGACCCCTTGGGGTTGTGGCAGCGCCCTGCGCCCGTAGACCTGTCGATCAATCACTACGGCTTGACCAATGCCGATCTTGATACGACCTTCCGTGCCGGCGACCTGTTCATCGGCAAAGAGGAGGCGAGCCTACGCGACATCCTCGATGCGCTCCAGAAGACATATTGTCGCACCATTGGCGCCGAGTTCACCCACATCGTCGATTCCGAGCAGCGCAGCTGGTTCCAGCAGCGCCTGGAAAGCGTGCGTGGCCGTCCTGAATTCTCCGCCGACGTGCAGTCCCACCTGCTCGAGCGCGTCACCGCAGGCGAAGGTCTGGAGAAATACCTGGGCACCAAGTACCCAGGCACCAAGCGTTTCGGCCTGGAAGGTGGCGAAAGCCTGATCCCGATGCTGGACGAGATGATTCAGCGCTCCGGCTCCTACGGCACCAAGGAAGTCGTCATCGGGATGGCCCACCGTGGTCGCCTGAACGTGCTGGTCAATACCTTCGGCAAGAACCCGCGCGAGCTGTTCGACGAGTTCGAAGGCAAGAAGATGAACGAGCTGGGCTCCGGTGACGTGAAGTATCACCAGGGCTTCTCTTCGAACGTGATGACCCCGGGTGGCGAAGTCCACCTGGCCATGGCGTTCAACCCGTCCCACCTTGAAATCGTGTCGCCTGTGGTCGAAGGCTCGGTGCGCGCCCGTCAGGACCGCCGCAACGACAGCGTCGGCGACAAGGTGCTGCCTATCTCCATCCACGGCGATGCGGCCTTCGCAGGCCAGGGCGTGGTGATGGAAACCTTCCAAATGTCGCAGACCCGCGGTTTCAAGACCGGCGGTACCGTGCACATCGTGATCAACAACCAGGTCGGCTTCACCATCAGTAACCCGCTCGATGCGCGCTCGACCGAGTACGCCACCGACGTGGCCAAGATGATTCAGGCGCCGATCCTGCACGTCAATGGCGACGACCCGGAAGCCGTGTTGTTCGTCACCCAGCTGGCCGTCGACTACCGCATGCAGTTCAAGCGTGACGTGGTCATCGACCTGGTCTGCTACCGTCGCCGCGGTCACAACGAGGCCGACGAGCCCAACGGCACCCAGCCGCTGATGTACCAGCAGATCACCAAGCAGCGCACCACCCGCGAGCTGTACGCAGAAGCCTTGATCCAGGCAGGCCGCATCGATGCCGAGCGCGCCCAGTCCAAGATCGACGACTATCGCAGCGCGCTGGACAACGGTCTGCATGTGGTCAAGAGCCTGGTCAAGGAGCCGAACCGCGAGCTGTTCGTGGACTGGCGCCCCTACCTGGGTCACGCCTGGACGGCTCGCCACGACACCCGCTTCGACCTCAAGACCCTGCAGGAGCTGTCGGCCAAACTGCTGGAGCTGCCCGAAGGTTTCGTGGTCCAGCGTCAGGTCGCCAAGATCTACGAAGATCGCCAGAAGATGCAAGCCGGTGGCCTGCCGATCAACTGGGGCTACGCCGAGACCATGGCTTACGCCACGCTGCAGTTCGAAGGGCACCCGATCCGCATGACCGGCCAGGACATCGGCCGCGGTACCTTCTCCCACCGTCACGCGGTGCTGCACAACCAGAAGGACGCCAGCACCTACGTACCGCTGATGAACCTGTACCCGGGCCAGCCACGCTTCGAACTGTACGACTCCTTCCTGTCCGAAGAAGCGGTACTGGCATTCGAGTACGGCTACTCCACCACCACGCCCAACGCGTTGGTGATCTGGGAAGCCCAGTTCGGCGACTTCGCCAACGGTGCGCAAGTGGTCATCGACCAGTTCATCACCAGTGGCGAGCACAAGTGGGGCCGTTTGTGCGGCCTGACCATGCTGTTGCCTCACGGTTATGAAGGGCAGGGCCCCGAGCACTCCTCGGCACGCCTGGAGCGTTACCTGCAGCTGTGTGCAGAGCAGAACATTCAGGTGTGCGTGCCGACCACGCCGGCGCAGATCTACCACCTGCTGCGTCGTCAGGTCATTCGCCCGCTGCGCAAGCCGCTGATCGTGCTCACGCCCAAGTCGCTGCTGCGTCACAAGCTGGCCGTCTCGACGCTGGAAGATCTGGCGGAAGGTTCGTTCCAGACCGTCATTCCGGAGATCGACACCCTCGATCCAGCCAAGGTCGAGCGCCTGGTGCTGTGCGGTGGCAAGGTCTACTACGACCTGCTGGAAAAACGTCGTGCCGAAGGCCGCGAAGACATTGCGATCGTGCGTATCGAGCAGTTGTATCCGTTCCCGGAAGACGACCTGGTCGAAATCCTGGCACCGTACACCAACCTCAAGCATGCGGTCTGGTGTCAGGAAGAGCCAATGAACCAGGGTGCCTGGTACAGCAGCCAGCACCACATGCGCCGTATCCTGGGCCGCCACAACAAGGCGCTGAACCTGGAATACGCCGGTCGCGAGGCTTCTGCCGCGCCAGCCTGTGGTTACGCTTCCAAGCACGCCGAGCAGCAGGAACGACTGCTGCAAGACGCGTTCACCGTTTAACGCCTTCGCGCATCTGAAACCGAATTTAAGGAAACACTGATAATGGCTATCGAGATCAAAGCCCCAACCTTCCCGGAATCGGTTGCCGACGGCACCGTTGCCACCTGGCACAAGCAGCCAGGCGACGCCGTCAAGCGGGACGAGCTGATCGTCGACATCGAGACCGACAAGGTCGTCCTGGAAGTGCTGGCCACTGCCGACGGCGTGTTGGGTGACATCGTCAAGGGCGAGGGCGACACCGTCCTGTCCGACGAAGTGCTGGGTTCGATCGTGGAAGGCGGCGCTGCTGCCGCTGCACCGGCTGCTGCGCCTGCCCAGGCCGCCGCACCGGCTGCCGCTGCTGCCGACGCCGGTGAAGACGACCCGGTCGCTGCCCCTGCTGCCCGCAAGCTGGCAGAAGAAAATGGCATTGACCTGGCCAGCGTCTCGGGTACCGGTAAAGGCGGTCGCGTGACCAAGGAAGATGTGGTCGCTGCCGTTGCCAACAAGAAGTCGGCGCCTGCCCCGGCGGCCAAGCCTGCCGCAGCTGCAGCGGCACCGGTCGTGACCGCCGCTGGCGATCGTACCGAGAAACGTGTGCCGATGACCCGTCTGCGCGCCAAGATCGCCGAGCGCCTGGTCGAAGCCCAGTCCAACATGGCCATGCTGACCACCTTCAACGAAGTCGACATGACCGAAGTCATGGCCCTGCGTTCGAAGTACAAGGACCTGTTCGAGAAGACCCACAACGGCGTGCGCCTGGGCTTCATGTCGTTCTTCGTCAAGGCTGCGACCGAAGCGCTCAAGCGCTTCCCTGCAGTCAATGCCTCGATCGACGGCAACGACATCGTCTACCATGGTTACGCGGACGTCGGTGTGGCTGTCTCCAGCGACCGTGGTCTGGTGGTTCCGGTACTGCGCAACGCCGAGTCCATGAGCCTGGCCGAAATCGAGAACGGCATCGCCACCTTCGGCAAGAAAGCCCGTGACGGCAAGCTGGCCATCGAAGAAATGACCGGCGGCACCTTCACCATCACCAACGGTGGTACCTTCGGTTCGATGATGTCGACGCCGATCGTCAACCCACCGCAAGCCGCGATCCTGGGCATGCACAACATCATCCAGCGCCCAATGGCCATCAATGGCCAAGTGGTGATTCGCCCGATGATGTACCTGGCACTGTCCTACGATCACCGCCTGATCGACGGCAAGGAAGCGGTAACCTTCCTGGTGACCATCAAGAACCTGCTGGAAGATCCGTCCCGCCTGCTGCTGGACATCTAATCGCGCGGCTGTAAGCTGCGAGCGACAGGCTTCAGATCGAAGCCTGTCTGTCTTGCGGCTTGCAGCGGCCGCTTGAGCTAACAAGGAATCTTTTATGACCCAGAAATTCGACGTGGTAGTGATTGGTGCCGGTCCTGGCGGCTATGTAGCTGCTATCAAGGCCGCCCAACTCGGTCTGAAGACTGCCTGTATCGAGAAGTACACCGACGCCGAGGGCAAGCTGGCCCTGGGCGGCACTTGCCTCAACGTAGGCTGCATTCCTTCCAAGGCGCTGCTGGACAGCTCCTGGAAATACAAGGAAGCCAAAGAGAGCTTCAATGTCCACGGTATCTCCACTGGCGAAGTGAAGATGGACGTACCGGCGATGGTTGGCCGCAAGGCAGGCATCGTCAAGAACCTGACCGGCGGTGTCGCTACCCTGTTCAAGGCCAACGGCGTGACCTCCATCCAGGGCCACGGCAAGCTGCTGGCGGGCAAGAAGGTCGAAGTGACCAAGGCCGACGGCACCAGCGAAGTCATCGAAGCGGATAACGTCATCCTGGCTTCCGGCTCGCGCCCGATCGACATTCCGCCGGCTCCGGTCGACCAGAACGTGATCGTAGACTCCACCGGCGCCCTGGAATTCCAAGCCGTGCCCAAGCGCCTTGGCGTGATCGGCGCTGGCGTGATCGGCCTGGAACTGGGTTCGGTATGGGCGCGTCTGGGCGCGGAAGTGACCGTGCTCGAAGCCCTGGACACCTTCCTGATGGCTGCCGACAGCGCCGTCTCCAAGGAAGCCCAGAAGGTCCTGACCAAGCAGGGCCTGGACATCAAGCTGGGTGCGCGCGTCACCGGTTCCAAGGTGAACGGCGACGAAGTCGAGGTGACCTACACCAACGCCGAAGGCGAGCAGAAGATCACCTTCGACAAGCTGATCGTTGCCGTGGGCCGTCGTCCAGTGACCACCGACCTGCTGGCTGCCGACAGCGGTGTGAACATTGACGAGCGTGGCTACATCTACGTCGATGACCAGTGCGCAACCAGCGTGCCGGGCGTCTACGCCATCGGTGACGTGGTGCGTGGCCTGATGCTGGCGCACAAGGCCTCGGAAGAGGGCATCATGGTCGTCGAGCGCATCAAGGGTCACAAGGCCCAGATGAACTACGATCTGATCCCATCGGTCATCTACACCCACCCGGAAATCGCGTGGGTTGGCAAGACCGAACAGTCCTTGAAGGCCGAGGGTGTTGAGGTTAACGTGGGCACCTTCCCGTTCGCGGCCAGCGGCCGTGCGATGGCAGCCAACGACACCGGTGGTTTCGTCAAGGTCATCGCCGATGCCAAGACCGACCGCGTACTGGGTGTGCACGTGATTGGCCCATCGGCTGCCGAACTGGTACAGCAAGGCGCAATCGCAATGGAATTCGGCACCAGTGCCGAGGACCTGGGCATGATGGTCTTCAGCCATCCAACCCTGTCCGAAGCGTTGCATGAAGCAGCGCTGGCGGTGAATGGCGGTGCCATTCACGTCGCCAACCGTAAGAAGCGTTAATCATAAGAAACCACGGCGGGCTGCCCGTCGTGAGTCTTGCGTGCATGACTCACCGCGGAAAGTCCGCCGGACCGGATCACATGGGATAACCCGGGGTCAACGGTCACAGGTGGTGCGGCGCCAGTGATGGCGCAGCGCCGAAGCGCAGTACCTAACGAAGACGGTAAAAAGCATGAATCTTCACGAGTATCAGGGTAAGCAGCTGTTCGCTGAGTACGGCCTGCCAGTTTCCAAGGGTTTCGCGGTCGACACCCCTGAAGAAGCGGCAGAAGCCTGCGACAAGATCGGCGGGAACGAGTGGGTCGTCAAAGCCCAGGTTCACGCTGGCGGTCGCGGTAAAGCGGGCGGCGTCAAGCTGGTTCGCAGCAAGGAAGACGCCAAGGCGTTCGCTGCACAGTGGTTGGGCAAGAATCTGGTCACCTACCAGACCGATGCCAACGGTCAGCCCGTCTCCAAGATTCTGGTCGAATCCTGCACCGACATCGCCAAAGAGCTGTACCTGGGCGCTGTGGTCGATCGTTCGAGCCGCCGCATCGTGTTCATGGCCTCCACCGAAGGTGGTGTGGACATCGAGAAAGTCGCGCACGACACGCCTGAAAAAATCCTCAAGGCCACTATCGATCCACTGGTCGGCGCTCAGCCGTTCCAAGGTCGTGAGCTGGCGTTCCAGCTGGGTCTGGAAGGCAAGCAAGTTCAACAGTTCGCCAAGATCTTCGTGGGCTTGGCCAAGCTGTTCAAGGATCACGACCTGGCCCTGCTGGAAGTGAACCCGCTGGTGATCAAGGCCGACGGCGACCTGCACTGCCTCGATGCCAAGATCAACATCGATGCCAACGCCATGTACCGTCAGCCGAAGCTGAAAACCTTCCACGACCCGTCCCAGGACGATGCCCGTGAAGCCCACGCTGCCAAGTTCGAACTGAACTACGTTGCCCTGGAAGGCAACATCGGCTGCATGGTCAACGGTGCTGGCCTGGCCATGGGTACCATGGACATCGTCAACCTGCATGGCGGCAAGCCAGCCAACTTCCTCGACGTGGGCGGCGGTGCTACCAAGGAGCGCGTTACCGAAGCGTTCAAGATCATTCTGTCCGACAGCAATGTCGCGGCCGTTCTGGTCAACATCTTCGGCGGCATCGTTCGCTGCGACATGATTGCCGAAGGCATCATCGGTGCGGTGAAGGAAGTCGGCGTCAAGGTTCCGGTCGTCGTTCGCCTTGAAGGCAACAATGCCGAACTGGGCGCTAAAGTACTGGCAGAAAGCGGTTTGAACATCATTGCTGCAACCAGCCTGACCGACGCTGCTCAACAAGTTGTCAAAGCTGCGGAGGGCAAGTAATGAGCGTCCTGATCAATAAAGACACCAAAGTCATCTGCCAGGGCTTCACCGGCTCGCAAGGTACTTTCCACTCCGAACAAGCCATCGCCTACGGCACCAAGATGGTCGGTGGCGTCACCCCAGGCAAGGGTGGCACCACCCACCTGGGCCTGCCGGTGTTCAACACCGTCAAGGAAGCCGTCGAGGCGACCGGCGCCGATGCTTCGGTCATCTACGTACCAGCGCCATTCTGCAAGGACTCCATCCTTGAAGCGGCGTTCGGCGGCATCAAGCTGATCGTGTGCATCACCGAAGGCATCCCGACCCTGGACATGCTGGACGCCAAGGTCAAGTGCGACGAGCTGGGCGTGACCCTGATCGGCCCTAACTGCCCAGGCGTCATCACGCCAGGCGAATGCAAGATCGGCATCATGCCTGGCCACATTCACTTGCCAGGCAAGGTCGGTATCGTGTCGCGCTCCGGCACCCTGACCTACGAAGCTGTCAAGCAGACCACCGACGCCGGCTTCGGTCAGTCGACCTGTGTCGGCATCGGCGGTGACCCGATCCCGGGCTCCAACTTCATCGACACCCTGAAGCTGTTCCAGGAAGACCCGAAGACCGAAGCGATCGTCATGATCGGTGAGATCGGCGGTTCGGCTGAAGAAGAGGCCGCAGCCTACATCAAGGCCAACGTCACCAAGCCTGTCGTTTCCTACATCGCCGGTGTTACCGCACCTGCGGGCAAGCGCATGGGCCACGCTGGCGCCATCATTTCCGGCGGCAAGGGCACTGCAGACGAGAAGTTCGCAGCCCTGCAGGACGCAGGTGTCAAAACCGTGCGTTCGCTGGCCGACATCGGCAAGGCCTTGGCCGAGCTGACCGGTTGGGAAGTGAAGAAGTAATACCGCTGCACCCCCCACGCGCACAAAGGCCACCTTCGGGTGGCCTTTGTCGTATCAGGGGGCTGCTTCATCTGACGAAGATTTGCGCGGCAGGGTAGGGGTAAAGCGATTAGGTTTTTTCGATGGCTGTGATAGGAATTTTCGTACATACGCCGTGTTCAGCCAGCGGATAATACCGATCGTTCCGTTCACGCAGACGACAATGGCGTACGCACATCGGACAACACGCACTGTGCCAGTGCGTTTGAAGGGTAAACCGGTTAATCTACGCGACTATTTTGTGCCCGTGCCCCAAAAGGGAACGACACGCTAAACGGGTCTGGCCTACCAAGCCGGGCAGCATTTCCCTCACCCATGGGGAAATCCCCTCACGAATCCCGATTTCAGCAGTGTGGTACTACCTCAAATGAAAGTTCTTAAAGGCCAGGATATCCTGGCGCTTGGCTTTATGACGTTCGCGCTTTTCGTAGGCGCTGGCAACATCATCTTCCCGCCCATCGTCGGCCTGCAATCCGGCCCGCATGTATGGATGGCTGCGCTGGGCTTTTTGGTCACGGCGGTAGGGCTGCCTGTGATCACCGTGGTCGCCCTGGCCAAGGTAGGCGGCGGCATGGATGCGCTGAGCAGCCCGATTGGCAAGTTCTTCGGTGGCCTGCTGGCAGCCGTTTGCTACCTGTCGGTCGGCCCCTTGTTCGCAACACCGCGTACCGCGACGGTATCGTTTGAAGTGGGTGTGGCGCCGTTGACGGGTGAAAGCCCGCTGGCGTTGTTCATCTACAGCCTGGTCTACTTCATCGTGGTGCTGGCGGTGTCGATGTACCCTGGCAAGCTGCTGGACACCGTGGGTCGGTTCCTGGCACCGCTCAAAATCATCGCGCTGGCCGTGCTTGGCATCGCGGCATTCGCATTGCCAGCGGGCACCATTGGCGAGGCGCAGCCTGCCTATGCTGCTGCTGCGTTCTCCAAGGGCTTCTCCGACGGCTACCTGACCATGGATACGCTCGGGGCGCTGGTATTTGGCATCGTCATCGTCAACGCCATCCGCTCGCGCGGCGTTGAGTCGCCCAAGTTGATCACCCGCTATGCCATCATTGCCGGGCTGATTGCCGGTGTTGGTCTGGCGCTGGTGTACATCAGCCTGTTCCGCCTGGGCGCCGGTAGTCACGAAATCGCGGCAGGGGCCAGCAACGGTGCGGCCGTGCTGCACGCCTATGTGCAACATACCTTCGGCTCGCTGGGCAGCGGCTTCCTGGCCGTGTTGATCGCGCTGGCCTGCCTGGTGACTGCCGTGGGCCTGACCTGCGCGTGTGCCGAGTACTTCAGCCAGATCCTGCCGTTGTCCTACCGCGCACTGGTCGTGATCCTGGCGGGCTTCTCGCTTCTGGTGTCCAATCTGGGGCTTACCAAGCTGATCATGTTCTCGATCCCTGTGCTTACCGCCATCTACCCGCCGTGCATCGTCGTGGTGGGGTTGAGCTTCGTGAACGACCTGTGGAACTCGCCAACGCGCATCCTTGGCCCGGTAATGCTGGTTTCGTTGCTGTTCGGCATGGTCGATGCCGTTAAAGGCAGCAGCATTGCCCACGTGCTCCCGGACTTCATGGCGCACTTGCCGTTGAGCGATCAGGGCCTTGCCTGGCTGGTGCCGTCGGTGGTGACCTTGGTGGGTGCAGTGGTATGCGATCGCATGCTCGGCAAGCCCCGTCAGGCCATGGCATGAGTCGCTAAGCACAAGGTCCGGCATTGGCCACAAGCCATGGGATGCTGGACCCACCGCTTGGCAGCGCAAGCCCCGCATTCGCAAGGATGCGGGGCTTTTGTTCGCATGCACCCTGCCAAACGCCGCAAGCGAACCGCCCTGGAAATTATTCTTCGGAGTTTGCGTGCCTTTTGCGGCTTGCCAGCGACGAAAGACGGTCTTTATGCTTTCGGCACATGGCACCTACGGATCTCTGCATGAACTTCATCCTGAGTAATCTCAATAACCTCATAGCGGCATGCTGGTTCGTGCTGTGCTGGGGCGGTTATACGCGCTATGCCATCTGGAAGGGGCGGGACACTGCATGCCTGGCCAGCGTGCTGCATTTGTATCGCGAGGACTGGATGCGCAGGATGCTGCTGCGTGACAACCGCATTGCCGATGCCAGCGTGATCGGCAACCTGGAACGCAACGCCTCGTTTTTTGCCTCCAGCACCCTGATCATTCTCGCCGGTATCCTGACGGTGCTGGGAGCTTCCGACCGCGCGTTGTCGTTGCTGGCCGACCTGCCGTTGGTACAGCAGGCCTCCCAAGGGATGTCGGAGATCAAGTTGCTGTGCCTGGCCACGGTGTTCGTGTATGCCTTCTTCACGTTCAGCTGGTGCATGCGTCAATACAACTTCGCTGCTGTCTTGGTGGGCTCGGCGCCCATGATCGGCGAGCGCCAGGTCAGCGAACTAGAACGCAAGGCCTTTGCCTTGAGGGCGGCCAGGGTGTTGTCGTTGGCTGCCAACCAATTCAACTTCGGGCTGCGCGCCTATTACTTCGGCATGGCCATGTTGAGCTGGTTTATCAACCCCTGGTTGTTCATGGCGGTAAGTGTAGGGGTTGTGCTGATTCTTTATCGCCGCGAGTTCCACTCGGACGTGCTTGACGTCATGGTATTCACCCCCACCGAAAGTTCGACAGGTGAGGTGCATGCCTCCCAGTCCACTGTGCCTAACTGAAACGATTAGTCCATGAATGACAGGCATAAAAAAACCCGACATTGTCGGGTTTTTTGATCGGTTCGATTACTGCTTGGCAGGATCGGCCGGAGTCGTGGTGGTTGCTGGAGTGGCTGGGGAAGCCTCTTCGGCAGCCTTACGATTGGCTTCGGCCTGGTCTTGGGCAGCTTCGGCGTTTTCCTTGGCAGCGTCGTTCATCTTGTCCTGTGCGTCACCCATCTTCTCCTGGGCTTCTTCACGGTGTTCTTGTGCGTCCTGGGCTTTGTCTTCGCTCGCTTTATCGCAAGCAGCCAGGCCCATGGCAGCAGCCAGCATCAGAGCAAAAGCAAATGGTTTACGCATGAGGGTGTCTCTCCTTGGTGGAATAAGTTGACTTGATGCTTCGAGTCGGGGCCTGCTGGATTAGTTCCACCGTCAGTACACAGATATTAAATATCTTGAAACTGAACTTCCGGCCCTGGCGAGTGTTTCGCACTAAGGTGGGTTATCCGTTGCGGGCAACTGCCACTTAGCCGGTATCACAATGTACGCGAGGTACGAACATGCATGGCTCTTTGCTGTGTCTGTATCGACGCCCGTCCTAACCCGGAAACGTTACACCGCCCGCGGCAAGCAGGGCGGCACAGCGGCTCGCCATGACCCGCTCGGATTTGAAGATCGAACCATGCAGGCCCTTGAAATCGATTTGGCAGCCCCCATCTGCATGACATCCGCCGCCAACGCAGCCATTGCGCCGCTTGGCGACCACTGTCATCTGATCGGAGTTTGAAGAACATGAGCGTGGAGACTCAAAAAGAAACGCTGGGCTTCCAGACCGAGGTAAAGCAACTGCTGCACCTCATGATCCATTCCTTGTACTCGAACAAGGAGATCTTCCTGCGCGAACTGATCTCCAACGCCTCCGACGCCTCCGATAAGCTGCGCTTCGAGGCGCTGGCTAAGCCTGAACTGCTCGAAGGCGATGCCGACCTGAAGATTCGCCTGAGCTTCGACAAGGAGGCCGGTACGGTCACCCTCGAGGATAACGGCATCGGTATGACCCGCGATGACGTCATCGCTCACTTGGGCACCATTGCCAAATCCGGCACTGCCGACTTCATGAAGAACCTCACCGGCGATCAGAAGAAAGACTCGCACCTGATCGGTCAGTTCGGCGTGGGCTTCTACTCGGCATTCATCGTGGCCGATCAGGTCGATGTCTACAGCCGTCGTGCAGGCCAGCCTGCCAGCGAAGGCGTGCACTGGTCGTCCAAGGGCGAGGGCGAGTTCGAAGTTGCGACCGTCGACAAGCCTGAGCGCGGTACCCGCATTGTCCTGCACCTGAAAAAAGACGAGCTGGAATTCGCCGATGGCTGGCGCCTGCGCAACGTGGTCAAAAAGTATTCCGATCACATTGCCCTGCCAATCCAGTTGCCCAAGGAGCAGGCAGCCGCCGAAGGCGAAGAGCAGCCAGCCGAAGAGTGGGAAACCGTCAACCGTGCAAGCGCCCTGTGGACCCGTCCGCGTACCGAGATCAAGGACGAGGAATACCAGGAGTTCTACAAGCACATCGGCCATGACTTCGAAAACCCGTTGGCCTGGAGCCATAACAAGGTCGAAGGCAAGCTCGAATACAACTCGCTGCTGTACGTGCCTGCCCGTGCACCGTTCGACCTGTACCAGCGCGAAGCCCCGCGCGGCTTGAAGCTGTACGTGCAGCGCGTATTCATCATGGATCAGGCCGAGTCGTTCCTGCCGCTTTACCTGCGCTTCATCAAGGGTGTCGTGGACTCCAACGACCTGTCGCTGAACGTGTCGCGGGAAATCCTGCAGAAAGACCCGATCATCGATTCGATGAAGACCGCGTTGACCAAGCGCGTGCTGGACATGCTCGAAAAACTGTCCAAGAACGAACCCGAGCAGTACAAGAGTTTCTGGAAAAACTTCGGTCAGGTATTGAAAGAGGGCCCGGCCGAAGACTTTGCCAACAAGGAAAAGATCGCTGGCCTGTTGCGCTTCGCGTCCACCCAGGACGAAAGCGGCGAGCAGAGTGTGTCGCTGGCTGACTACCTGGCCCGCGCCAAGGAAGGGCAGGACAAGATCTACTACCTCACCGGCGAGTCCTACGCGCAGGTCAAGAACAGCCCGCACCTCGAAGTCTTCCGCAAGAAAGGCATCGAAGTGTTGCTGTTGACCGACCGCATCGACGAGTGGCTGATGAGCTACCTGAACGAATTTGACGGCAAGGCGTTCGTGGATGTGGCCCGTGGCGATCTGGACCTGGGCAAACTTGATACCGAAGAGGACAAGAAGGCCCAGGAAGAAGTCGCCAAGGATAAGGAAGGCTTGGTCGAGCGCCTGAAAACCGCACTGGGCGAAAACGTCGCCGAAGTGCGTGTCTCCCATCGCCTGACTGATTCGCCAGCCATCCTGGCCATCGGCGAGCAGGACCTGGGGTTGCAGATGCGCCAGATTCTGGAAGCCAGCGGCCAGAAAGTGCCCGATTCCAAGCCTATCTTCGAGTTCAACCCAACCCACCCGCTGATCGAGAAGCTCGATCACGAACAGAGTGAGGACCGCTTCGCCGAGCTGTCGCACATCCTGTTCGACCAGGCCGCGCTGGCAGCCGGTGATAGCCTGAAGGATCCAGCAGCCTATGTGCGGCGCCTGAACAAGCTGTTGGTCGAGTTGTCTGCTTGAATTGACGTATGGCTAAAGCCCGCTTCGGCGGGCTTTT
>NZ_DIIQ01000034.1:0-44997 GCF_002420785.1 Pseudomonas sp. UBA5666
GCAGCTGCAGCTGCAGCTGCAGCGTTAACTCAGAGTATGCGGCTTAGCAAACCCTTGCCAACGGAAACAACCGCTTGAAGTTTGTAGTGGTCTGCTCAGCCAACTGTTCATAGCTGACGCACCGTAATGAAGCCACATATTCAGCGACTTCCCGCACATATTGAGGCAGGTTAGGTTTACCCCGATAGGGAATCGGCGCCAAATACGGCGAGTCGGTTTCCACCAGAAGCCGATCCGTCGGCACCTGCCGCGCCACCTCCCGCAACGCCTCGGCATTACGGAACGTCACGATCCCCGAAAGCGAGATGTAATACCCAAGATCCAACGCCGCCTTGGCCATTTCCCAGTCTTCGGTAAAGCAGTGCAGAACGCCTGCCTGCGGCAAGTTCGCCTCACGCAACAGCGCCAAGGTATCGGCACGGGCCGCTCGGGTATGGACGATCACCGGTTTTCCCGTCTGCCGCGAAGCTTCCAGGTGCAAGCGAAATGACGCCTGCTGCAGTTCGGCAGCTTCCGGCTCGTAATGGTAATCCAGGCCGGTTTCACCGATCGCCACTACATGGGGATGGGCCAATTCGGTCAACAGCCAGTCCAGGGCAGGCGCTGCACCCGGCGCTAGGTCCAGCGGGTGAACGCCTACCGAGCAATCCACATCGCTGTATTGCTCGGTCAACGCTTTGACTGCGCCTGCATTTTCGGCACTGACACCGATGCACAGAAAGTGCCCGACACCCCGAGCGCGTGCTGCCTTCAAGGCAGCATCGAGCGAACCCCCGTGGGCGCTGAGGTCAAGGCGGTCAAGATGGCAATGGGAATCTACAAGCATGGGTACACACACGGATAAGGATTAAAGTCAGCGCCCAGTTGGCAGTTGTAGCCAATGAGCCAGCAACGATTCGATTAGCAAAGCACGGTTCAGGTTCGCCTTGCCCAGCACTTTCTGACGCTGCTCAAGGATCCAGGCCTGAACCTCGAGGACGTTCGCCGGACGGCTCTTTTGCGCAAGGTATTGCACCACCTTGCGCATGTCGGCCATGCCAAGGCCATCATCGTCCTGGGTCAACTGGTAACGCAGGATCAGCTGGGCCCAGTCGAAAAACCAATCGAACAGCAACAACAACGGCACGGCTGTCCAGGCGTCGGCCAACTGGCTGGGCGACTGCTGCTGCTTGAGCAGCTTCTTCACACCGTCGGTCACCAGGGCACGCTGTTCATGCACGCCGTGTTGATGAAGACTCAGGGCCAACAGCGGCGAGCCGGCAGACAAGGTCAACAGATCGTCACGCCGGGCCTCATCAGTCTCCGGCAAGGCGCTGGCCAGCCAGGCATGGCTCTGGGCCTTGGTCGGCTGTGGACAGGTGACCTGCTGGCACCGGCTCTTGATGGTAGGCAGCAAGCGGCTGGGTTGGTGGGTCACCAACAGCAGCACCGTGTCGCCAGAAGGCTCCTCCAGGCTTTTGAGCAGCGCATTGGAGGCGTTCACGTTCATCGATTCGACAGGCTCGATCATGACGACCTTGCGCCCGCCCAACTGCGCGGTCTGAGCGACGAATGCAACCAGTTCACGGACCTGATCCACCTTGATTGGCTTGTCCAGCTCTTCAGGCTCAAGCATGAAGTTGTCAGGGTGACTACCGGCCTTGAGCAAATGGCAGGACTTGCACTGGCCACAAGGCAGCGTGCCATTAGGCCGCTGGCACAGCAGCCGCGCCATCAGACGCTCGGCCAGATCACGCTTGCCTATCCCCTTGGGACCGTGCAGCAGATAGGCATGGGCATGCTGGGCGCGGCCAGCCAGTTGCTCCCATAGCGTCTGCTGCCAAGGATAGGCATCAGCCACGGCAGCGCTCCACGATACCTGGCAGCAATCTGTCCAACGCTTGCTGAACGTTCGCCAGCGACTGCGACGCATCCAGCAACGTATAGCGTTGGGGTGCCGCAGCTGCGCGTTCCAGGTAGGCGCGACGGACCGCCTCGAAAAACGCCTGCCCTTCCTGCTCGAACCGATCCAGCCGCCCTCGCGCTGCGGCGCGGGCCAGGCCTACTTCGACTGGCAGATCAAACACCAACGTCAGGTCAGGGCGAAGGTCGTCCTGCACGAACTGCTCAAGCGTCGCGATACGGTCGACGGGCAAGCTGCGCCCGCCCCCCTGATAGGCGTAAGTTGCATCTGTGAACCGGTCACACAGCACCACCGCCCCACCCGCCAGCGCCGGTCGGATCACCTGTGCAAGGTGTTGAGCGCGTGCAGCGAACACCAACAAAAGCTCGGTATCGGCGTGCATCGCCTCATCGCTCGGCGACAGCAGCAACTCACGAATCTTTTCAGCCAGTGGCGTGCCGCCTGGCTCGCGGGTCAGCACCACGTCCAGCCCTTGCTCGCGCAGCCGGGCAGCCAGGTATTCCCGGTTGGTGCTCTTGCCCGCGCCTTCGGGGCCTTCCAGTGTAATAAACAAGCCGCTCACATACAGTCCTTATTGGGGGGCGTCGGGCGCCGACGGTTCGGTCGCCCGATCGCCATCGACCTTACCCTGTTCAGGCGCAGCGGCCGGAGCAGATGCATCATCCGATGCTCCCGCCTCAGGCGCCTGAGATGAACCGGACGGCGCCACATTGTCCGAGGGGGTTGGCTGCGCAGTGCCGGGGCTTGAGCGGTAATCTGCCCGACGCTTGAGCTGAAACTCGCGTACAGCAGAGTTGTGATCGTCCAAATCATCGGAAAAGACGTGGCTACCGTCACCGCGCGCGACGAAGTAAAGGCTGGTGCCATCTGCCGGGTTCAACGCCGCATGGATGGCCTCACGGCCGACCATCGCAATAGGTGTCGGCGGCAGCCCAGTCATGGTGTAGGTGTTGTAAGGCGTCGGCTGGCGCAAATCAGCGCGTGTGATGCGGCCGTTGTAACGCTCGCCCATGCCATAGATGACCGTTGGATCGGTCTGCAGCATCATGCCCAGGCGCAGACGGCGGACGAAGACGCCTGCGATCTGCCCGCGTTCCTGTGGAATGCCGGTTTCCTTTTCCACCAGCGAGGCCATGATCAGTGCCTGATAAGGATCACGATAAGGCAGGTCGCGGGCGCGCTCCGCCCACTCGCGCGCCAGCACCTCTTCCAGGCGCATGTAGGCTTGCTGCAACAGTTCCACATCGCTCATGCCGCGCACGAAGCGATAGGTGTCCGGAAAGAAGCGGCCCTCCGGGAACACGCCAGCGTGCCCCAGCTTTTCCATGACTTGGGCATCGGAGAGGCCATCAAGTGTCTGCTTGATCTTTTCGTGCTTGGCCACCGCCGCGCGCACCTGGCGGAACGTCCAGCCTTCGACGAGGGTCAGGTTGTATTGCACCACGTCGGCCCGCTGCCAGGCGTCGAAAAGCTGTTTCACGGTCATGCCGGGGGTCAGGCGATACTCGCCCGTATGCAGCGGCACGCCGGCCATGTTGAAGCGCCAGTACAACCTGAGCCATAGCGCGTCGTCCAACAGCCCCTCTTGTTGCATGCGGTAGAACATGCGATTGGGCGTAGCGCCATTGGGCACATCCAGCAGGCGCTCCTGTGCCACATGCACAGGTTGATCCAACACCGAATGGACCTTCCAGGCCGACCAGCCAAGGGCCAGGCCCATGACGATCAGGCACATTTCCAGCAGCAGCAGGAATTTACGTCTCACGAATTCAGGTTTCCAGTAACGTACGGGCAACGGCCTGCAACGTTCGGGTGAGCGGGCCAGGCAGCCAGTTTAGCGCGCCTGCAGTGCGGACGGGCCAGATGCCGTAAACACTATTGCAAACGAATGCTTCATCAGCCTGTCCGAGCTCATCGAACGCCAGGTCACGCACTTGCACAGGGATATTCATCAGCTTCGCCCGCGCCAGCAGTGCGGCGCGCATCACGCCCGCTACCCCGCAGCGATCAAGCTTGGCAGTAAGAAGCGTGCCTTGCTTGACCAGGAACAAATTGCTGTAGACACCCTCGATCAGCCGGCCCTGACCGTCACGCATCAGGCCTTCGGCGTATTCGCCGCCCTGCCATTCGGACCGTGCCAGCACCTGCTCGAGGCGGTTGAGGTGTTTGAGCCCTGCCAGCAAGGGTTGTTCCCCGAGCCGGGTCTGGCACATGAACAGGCGCACGCCCAACTCGGCGTGTTCGGCTGGGTAGATGGGCAACGGGCTGGCTTGCAGGATGCGCCGCGCCACGACGCCAGATGCGGGTGCATACCCGCGCTGGCTGTCACCGCGGGTCAGGATCAGCTTGGCCACGCCCTCACCCAGCTGAGCGGCATAGCGTCTTACTTCATCGGCCACCAGGGCCACGTCGGTGGCGATGGACAGGCGCTGACAGCCCAGTGCCAAACGCGCCATGTGCTCATCCAGCAGCGAGGGCTGCCCCTTGCGCACAGCGAAGGTCTCGAACAGACCATCCCCATACGCCAACCCGCGGTTGTGCAGGTTGATCGCAGCCGCAGGCGTGCCATCGACCCAGCTTTGCATCACTCGGCGAACCGGCGGAACACCAGGGAGCCGTTGGTGCCACCAAAGCCGAACGAATTGGACAGCACGACATCGATCGGCATGCTGCGGGCCTGGTGCGGCACGAAGTCCAGGTCACAGCCTTCGTCCGGCTCATCCAGGTTTATGGTCGGCGGCGCCATCTGGCTGTTGATCGCCAACACACTGAAGATGGCCTCCACCGCACCGGCAGCCCCCAGCAGGTGCCCGGTCATCGACTTGGTGGAGCTCACGGCCAGCTTGTAGGCGTGCTCGCCGAACACGCGCTTGATGGCTGCCACTTCGGCCAAGTCCCCCGCCGGCGTCGAGGTGCCGTGGGCGTTGATGTAGCTGACCTCCTGCGGCTGCACGCCGGCATCGCGCAGGGCATTGACCATGCAACGGGCTGCGCCTTCGCCCGATTCGGGTGGCGACGTCATGTGATAAGCATCACCGCTCATGCCAAACCCTACGAGCTCGGCGTAGATCGTTGCACCCCGTGCCTTGGCGTGCTCAAGTTCTTCGAGCACCAAGGCACCGGCACCGTCGGACAGGACGAAGCCGTCACGGCCTTTGTCCCAGGGGCGACTGGCCCGCGCAGGCTCATCGTTGCGGGTGGAAAGCGCGCGCGATGCGCCAAACCCGCCCATGCCGAGCCCACAGGCGGCCATTTCAGCGCCGCCGGCGATCATGACGTCAGCCTCGCCATGCGCAATGTTGCGCGCAGCCATGCCGATGCAGTGGGTACCGGTGGTGCAGGCGGTGGCGATGGCGTAGTTCGGCCCTTGCAGGCCCAGGTGGATCGACAGGAAGCCGGAGATCATGTTGATGATCGAGCCTGGCACGAAGAACGGCGAGATGCGCCGAGGGCCTGCGTCGTGCAATGTACGGCTGGTCTCCTCGATATTGGTCAGGCCGCCGATGCCCG
This sequence comes from Pseudomonas sp. UBA5666, assembly GCF_002420785.1. NCBI lineage: Bacteria > Pseudomonadati > Pseudomonadota > Gammaproteobacteria > Pseudomonadales > Pseudomonadaceae > Pseudomonas > Pseudomonas sp. UBA5666. The sequence continues at coordinate 5,414 of NZ_DIIQ01000034.1, forward strand.
AGCCCATGGCCACGCCTATGCGCTCACGGTTGGCGTCGGTCACTTCCAGGCCGGCGTTGCGCACTGCCTGAAAACCGGCTGCCAAACCGTATTGAATGAACAGATCCAGCTTGCGAGCCTCTTTGGCCGACAAGTACTGTTCAACCTCGAAGCCCTTCACCGAGCCACCAAAACGGGTGGAGTAGGCAGAAAGATCCGTATGCTCGATCGGACCGATGCCACTGCGGCCAGCCAGAATGCCCTGCCAGGTGCTCGGTACATCGGTACCCAGTGGCGACAGCATGCCCATACCGGTGACCACGACGCGTCTACGCGACACAGTACTCTCCTTTTCTAATGACAGAGTTTCTTGCCATTGCATCCAGTTGGACGGAATGAAATGGCAACAAGCTCTCGATGCGGGGCCTGGCAGCCGACACGGCGACAGCCAAAGCTTGCAAAGAAAAAACCGCACGCCAGTCAAGGCAGTGCGGTTTTTCCCGACAAGAAGCGTCGACTACAGCGTCTTAGGCCTGGTGGCTGTTGACGTAGTCGATGGCAGCTTGAACGGTAGTGATCTTCTCGGCTTCTTCGTCAGGAATCTCGGTCTCGAATTCCTCTTCCAGAGCCATCACCAGCTCAACGGTGTCAAGCGAATCGGCACCCAGGTCATCGACGAAGGACTTCTCGTTAGTCACTTCTTCTTCCTTGACGCCCAGTTGCTCGGCGACGATTTTCTTGACGCGTTCTTCGATGGTGCTCATACCTAGTTTTCACTCCTAATGGATATATGTCAGGCAGCTGGCCGGTGGCTAATTTTATAGAAGAACGTCCGCTTTTCAAGCTCAACGCGCCTTCAGCCTAGTCCCACGACCAGCCCCCTGGAATCTGATTGCAGCTTTATAACGGATTTTAGGCTCGCAGTATGACTCTTTTTTTACGAAATCCGTCACATTGAACGGCGATATTACATGTACATCCCGCCATTGACGGGCACGGTTGCGCCCGTCACGTACGCTGCGCCGTCAGAGGCCAGGAACGAAACCACCTTGGCGATTTCATCTGCCTGACCCAGGCGGCCCAGCGGAATCTGGGTCTGCAGGGCTTCGCGCTGCGCTTCTGGCAGCTCGCGGGTCATGTCGGTATCGATGAAACCCGGAGTGACCGAGTTGACGGTGATACCGCGCGAGCCCACTTCACGCGCCAGGGCGCGACTGAAGCCTTCCAGACCGGCCTTGGCCGCAGCATAGTTGGCCTGCCCAGCGTTACCCATGGCGCCGACCACCGAGCCGATGCTGATGATACGGCCCCAGCGCGCCTTGGTCATGCCGCGCAACACGCCCTTGGACAGACGGTAGAGGCTGTTCAGGTTGGTATCGATGACATCGAACCACTCGTCGTCCTTCATGCGCAGCATCAGGTTGTCACGCGTGATACCCGCATTGTTCACCAGAACGGTCGGCGCACCGAACTGCTCGCCGATGGCCGACAGTACCGAATCAACCGATTCGGCGCTGGTCACGTTCAGCTCCATGCCGGTACCGGCAATACCATGTTCCTTCAGGGTCGCGGCAATACGCTCGGCACCCGAGGCCGAGGTCGCAGTACCGATGACGGTGGCGCCTTGGCGACCCAGTTCCAGGGCGATGGCCTGGCCAATGCCACGGCTGGCGCCAGTGACCAGTGCAACTTTACCTTGCAGGCTCATGCAAGCTTCTCCAAATCAGGCCAGTGCCGCACGCGTGGCGGCAACGGCGTCAGGGGTGTTGAGGTTGTAGGTGGTTACGCCATCGGCGCAGCGCTTGTTGAGGCCAGCCAGGACCTTGCCCGGACCGCACTCGACCAGGTGCACCGCACCGTTGGCAGCCAGCGCCTGGACGCACTCGACCCAGCGCACGGGCTGGTACAGCTGGGCCAGCAGATCACGCTTCAGCGCCTCCAGATCGGGTGCGATAGCAGCTGTCACATTCTGCACAACCGGAATCTGTGGCGCCTGCCACTCGATGGCATTGACCGCAGCGGCAAATCGTTCGGCCGCAGGTTTCATCAGCGCGCAGTGCGACGGTACGCTGACTGCCAGCGGCAAGGCGCGCTTGGCGCCTTTTGCCTTGCACAGCTCCATGGCCCGGTCCACGGCGGCCTTGTTACCGGCGATCACCACCTGGCCCGGCGAATTGAAATTGACCGCGCTGACGACTTCGTCTTCAGCCGCTTCGGTGCAGATCTGTACCACGACGGCGTCGTCCAGCCCCAGGATTGCGGCCATGGCACCGTGCCCGGCAGGCACGGCTTCCTGCATCAACTGGCCGCGGCGCTCGACCAGGCGAACGGCGTCCTTGAGGCTAATGCTGCCCGCTGCGACCAGGGCACTGTACTCACCCAGGCTATGACCCGAGACGAATGCAGGCTTGGCGCCGCCCTCCTCAAGCCACAGGCGCCATAGCGCAATGGAGGCGGTCAGAATGGCCGGCTGCGTTTTATCGGTCTGATCGAGTTGCTCTTGCGGACCTTCCTGAACCAGTTTCCAAAGGTCGTAACCCAGCGCCTCGGAAGCTTCCTTGAAGGTCTCGATGATCACCGGCTTCTGCGCGCCGAGCTCGGCGAGCATGCCCAGCGACTGGGAACCTTGACCTGGAAAGACGAATGCGAGAGATGCAGACATTGAACAAGCCCTTATGATCTTGTCGTCGGATAGAGGCGCCTGGCGCATGCCGGGCGCAGAATCTGAACATTTGGATGAAGACCGAAACCGTGCGGTCACATTTAAGCATTTCGTCGGCAAGACCGCTAAGCGCGGGCTCGCATCACACTACGTGAGCAAATCCTCCAGGCGACCATGGAGGCGCTTTGGCAGATTCTCCTGAATTTCGATCAGGGCGCGCTGGATTGCACTCTGAAAACCCTCCACGCCTGCCGCGCCGTGGCTTTTGACGACGATGCCCTGCAACCCCAGAAAGCTGGCACCGTTGTGCCGTGCCGGGGCCAGATCAGCCTGCACACGTTTGAGCAGCGGCATGGCCACAGCGCCCGCCAGGCGCGACAACAGCCCGCGCCTGAACGCTTGCTCGATACGCTGCGCAATCATGGTGGCCAACCCTTCGCTGGACTTGAGCAGGATATTGCCAACGAAACCGTCGCAGACCACCACGTCCGCTGCCCCTTCGTACAAGCCGTCACCTTCGATGAAACCGACGTAATTGAGGCCGCGAGCCCCTTGCAACAGGTTTGCCGCCAGCCTGACCTGCTGATTACCCTTTATGTCTTCGGTGCCCACGTTCAGCAGTGCCACTCGCGGGCGCTGCACGCCCAGCGACTGCGCCGCCACCGACCCCATCACCGCAAACTGGTAAAGCTGCTCGGCCGTGCAGTCGACATTGGCGCCAAGGTCAAGCAGCTGGCAGTAGCCGGTGCGTGTCGGGATGGCGGCTACCATGGCTGGACGATCGATGCCTGGCAGCGTCTTGAGCACGCCACGAGACAGCGCCATCAGGGCCCCGGTATTACCGGCGCTGACACAGGCTTGGGCCTTGCCGTCACGCACCAGCTCCAAGGCAACACGCATGGATGAATCCGGTTTGCCGCGCAATGCCTGTGAAGGCCGCTCGTCCATACCGATCACTTCTGCGGCACCGAGAATGTGCAGGCGCGCGCGATCGGCAGCTGAATAGCCGCTGACAAGTTCTTCCAAGAGGGAGGGTTGACCGACGAGGGTCAGGTGAAGCGAGGGGGTAGCCGACAGGCAGGCGATGCTAGCCTGGACAATGCTGCGGGGACCGAAGTCCCCGCCCATTGCGTCGATCGCGATGATCTGAGCGGACAAGGATTACTCGTCAGCGCCCTTATCGATCACTTTGCGACCACGGTATACGCCTTCTGGCGAAACGTGGTGGCGCAGGTGCACTTCGCCGGTGGACTTCTCTACCGACAGCGCGTTTTCCGACAGGGCATCGTGCGAACGACGCATGTCACGGGCAGAGCGGGATTTTTTGTTCTGCTGAACAGCCATAATTGATTAACTCCTAAACGTTTGGGTCACGCTTTAACTGCGCCAAAACACTGAACGGGTTGGACCGCGATACCTCGTCCTTGCTCGAGTCGGGCTCGTCTGCGCCCGCCGGCTGCTGGCATTCTTCCGGATGATGAGCAGGCACGATGGGCAAGGCGAGCAACAGCTCTTCCTCGATCAGCGCCTGCAGATCCAATGGATCTTCGCCCAGTTCCAGCACGTCATAGCCTTTCGGCAACGACTGGGTATTCGCACCCTCCTTCACCACGGCGTAGGTACACTCGCTGTGGATCGGCAGGGTGACCAGCTCAAGACAACGCTGGCAAACCATCTTGACCTCGACATCCAGCTCGCTGTGGATAACCACAGTGTGCTGTTCGTCTCGTTCAAAATCGAACTTCGCCTGCACCGTACCGACATTGTCGGAAAGCGGGTCGCAGAGTCTTTCCAAATCAGCGAGTGGTAGCGAACCGCTAAGGGTTACGCCACGATCAGCCAATTTGCGCGGGTCAACGTGAGGTGGAATCGGGTCATTCAACATAGGCGCAGCATTCTAGGGATGCCCCCCGTCCCTGTCAAAGGAATTTGGTGGCATCGTGCGTGATAGGATGGGTTCAACCGAATCAGGAGCTTACCATGCTTGCACTGTTACTGGCTTCCAGTTCCCTTTATCGCCGCGAACTGCTTGCGCGCCTGCGCCTTCCGTTCACCTGGGCAAGCCCTGACATAGACGAGACGCGCCAGCCGCAAGAGCCTGCAATCGACCTGGTCCAGCGCCTGGCCATGCAAAAAGCCCAAGCCCTTGCGGGCAGCCACCCAAACCACCTGATCATCGGCTCGGATCAGGTCGCGGTGCTAGGCGAGCACATTCTGGGCAAGCCCCACACGGTCGAGCGAGCCTGCGAACAGCTGCTCGCCTGCAGTGGCCAGCAGGTAACGTTCCTTACCGCACTGGCGCTGCTCAACAGCGCCACCGGGCAGTGCCAGGTGGACTGCGTGCCGTTCACCGTGAAGCTGCGGACGCTGGACCGAGAGCGTATCGAACGCTACGTGGCAGCGGAAATGCCCCTCGATTGCGCCGGTAGTTTCAAGGCCGAAGGGCTTGGCGTGAGTTTGTTCGAAAGCACCGAGGGGTGCGATGCGACCAGCCTGGTGGGGCTCCCACTGATACGGCTCGTCGACATGCTGGCCCTGGAGGGAGTGCGCGTACCATAGCCAAACCGGGGGTCGTGCACCGACCCCCTAGAGGCGACTGGGCTTAACGCAATTGCGGGCCCTGGAAACCCATCCACATGGCCAGGCGCTCTGCCACGCTGGCGCCCATGCGCTTGGAGAAACGGTCCAGTGGCGATTCCTGCACGGTGAAATCCACCAGATCCTTTTCGCCCACCACCTCACGCGCCACATAGCTGGCACTGCCCAGGCCATCGATCAGGCCAAGCGCCTTGGACTGCTCGCCGGACCAGACCAGGCCGCTGAACAGCTCCGGGTGATCCTTGTCCTTGAGTCGCTCGCCCCGCCCCTGCTTGACCATGGCGATGAACTGGTTGTGGGTGGTGTCCAGCACGCCCTGCCAGAACTGAGTCTCCTCAGGTTTCTGCGGTGAGAAGGGATCGAGAAACGCCTTGTGCTCACCGGACGTGTAGAGCCGGCGCTCCACGCCAAGCTTGTCCATGGCGCCAACGAAACCATAGCCCGCAGCCGTCACGCCAATCGACCCGACCAGACTGGCCTTGTCGGCATAGATCTCATCGGCGGCACTGGCGATGTAATAGGCTCCCGACGCACCCAGGTCGGTGATGACGGCGTACAGCTTGATGCCAGGGTGCTCGGCACGCAGGCGGCGAATCTCGTCATACACATAGCCTGCCTGCACGGGGCTGCCGCCCGGGCTGTTGATGCGCAGGACCACGGCCTTGGTCTTGCTGTCCTTGAAGGCATCGCGCAGGCCCTTGACGATGTTGTCGGCACTGGCAGCCTCCTGGTCGGCGATGACCCCGCGTACCTCCACCAAGGCTGTATGACTGGCACCGCCCGAGGCAGCCTTGTCCATGTCGGCCCAGGGCAGGAACAGCGCCAGGATGCCGAAGAGATAGATGAACGTCAGCAGCTTGAAAAAGATACCCCAGCGTCGCGACCGGCGCTGTTCCTGGATCCCCGCCAGCAAGGTCTTTTCCAGCAGCTTCCAACTTTTGCGCTCCTCGCGCTCCTCGGGCTCGGCCTCGGGGGCCTTCCATTCGCCTGCCATGCTCACCTACCTCGAAAATGAACCTGCGGAACCGGACAGCCACTCGCGCAGCTGGCCAAAGTGATCGATACAAACCTGCGGCCCGAACTCGGCCAGCGCCTGGAGCGACATTGCGCCATAACCCACGGCGACGCAGTGCATCCCCGCGTTACTGGCCATCTGCAGATCGAACGCAGAATCTCCGACCATCAGCGCATGACCCGGTTCGACGCCGCAATGGTCGAGTATTTGTTCGAGCATCAGTGGGTGGGGCTTGCCGCGCGTCTCATCGGCCGCACGCGTGATATCGAAAAACCGCTCAAGGCCGTTGGCCTTGAGCACCCTGTCAAGACCGCGGCGCGCCTTGCCGGTAGCCACCGCCATTCGATAGCCCTCGGCGCGAAAGGCCGCCAGCGATTCGACGACGCCGTCGAACAGCGGCGAAGGCTGTTGATCGAGCGCCGTGTAGACATCGGCATAGTGCTGACGAAAGCGCTCTACCTGCTCAGGTGTCAGACGCGGATAAAGGGTGTGGATCGCCTCGGCCAGCGACAGCCCGATGATCCCCTTGATGGCCTGTTCCTGACTGGGCGCGTGGCCGGCGCGCTCGGCAGCAACCTGCATGGCCTCGACGATGCGCCCGACGGAGTCGGCCAAGGTGCCGTCCCAGTCGAAGATCAGCAGCGCGTAGTCACGGCGCACTCAAACGCTCCACGGTCTTGGCCCACATTTCATCCACGGGCGCCTCCAACTTGAGCTCCCCACCATCCGGAAGCGGCACCGTCAGCGCATACGCGTGCAGGAAAAGACGCTTGCCGCCCAGCTCGCGGATTTCGCGACTGAAATCTTCGTCGCCATACTTGCTGTCGCCTGCGATCATGTGCCCGGCATGCAGGGCATGCACGCGAATCTGGTGGGTACGGCCCGTGATCGGGCGCGCCTCCACGAGGGTGGCGAAGTCGCCGAAGCGGCGCAGTACACGGAACAGGGTCAGCGCCTCCTTGCCTTCGTCGTTGACTTCGACCATGCGCTCGCCTGAGCGCAGGTTGCTCTTGAGCAGCGGTGCATTGACTTGTTTCTTCGCGGTTGGCCAGTGACCGCGCACCAGGGCCATGTAGCGTTTGTCCACGCCATCCCCGCGCAGCGCAGCATGCAGATGGCGCAGCATGCTGCGCTTCTTGGCGATCATCAGCAGGCCAGAGGTGTCCCGGTCCAGGCGATGCACCAGCTCCAGCTCCTTGGCATCAGGGCGCAACTGACGCAGCGCCTCGATCACCCCAAAACTCAGCCCGCTACCGCCATGCACGGCGATCCCGGCAGGCTTGTTCATCACGATCAACGCCTTGTCTTCGTGAACGATGGCGGCTTCGAGCCGCTGCAGCAGCCCCTGAGCCACCGGCGCCGGCTCGTCGCGCTCAGGCAGTCGCACGGGCGGCACCCGCACGATGTCGCCCGCCTGGATCTTGTACTCGGGCTTGACCCGACCTTTGTTCACTCGCACCTCGCCCTTGCGCAGGATGCGATAGACCAAGGTCTTGGGCACACCCTTGAGGGCTGTGATGAGAAAGTTGTCGATACGCTGGCCGGCAAGTTCCGGCGCGACTTCAATCAGCTGGACGCCGGAAGTCGGAGAGGTATTGGTTGTCATGGCGCAATCATACAATTTTTATGGAATTGAAGCACTTAATCATTGCTGCTATAGTCGCGAACGCCGCCATAAGCGGCAGGCCAGTGGAATCAGGCTGTGCGCCAGTCACTGACCTACGCAATTCTCCAGGACGCGAGGCCGTCCTACGGGGGTTCGCCAGTTTACCGAATTGCCTGGAATCGCCACCAGCGCCGTGTAGAGAAGACCGAAAATAAACGACAAGTGCGGTGTCAAACCTGCTTACACGCTTCTTTTCGCAGTACCTCTGCCCGCCCGTCGCTTCCACGCAACCCATGGCGAATGCCTCGGAAATACCTGCCTTGGACATGAATGGCGCCAGCGCAGAATCGCGCTGGCGAAAAATGCAACCCGTTGCGGATTCAGCGCGCGGCAGCACCCGAATTATCAGGGATACGTGCAGGGTGGAGATGCACAGCCCTCGGACCGTGTAGCACCGCGTCCGGCCACCAGCCCCATCATACGGCTGGCGAGCGGATAAGGTCCTGAACAGATGCCCCTGGGCGTCCACGGCTGAAGGTTGATTCCTCCTCCTGACTGAGTGCACCAGGCCCGCTTGGTTGATTCGGATAACAATTCGAAGCCTCCGGGGCCTTGTTGGCACCGCAGCAAAACAGGACGCGTCGTCGCGACAACGGCAGGCTGGGCAACCGGCTGGTGCCGAACGTCGCTCGACACGGGGGTGGTTAACCACCCTTTGCGCACCTTGGCACCGACCATGAGACGTCGTGTGTGCCGAACGCCGTTTCCGGCAGCCCGGAAACCGACGGTACAACATGAAAAGAATGCTGATTAACGCCACTCAACCCGAAGAGTTGCGCGTAGCCCTGGTGGACGGCCAACGCCTCTACGACCTGGACATCGAGTCCGGTGCACGTGAGCAGAAAAAGGCCAACATCTACAAAGGCAAGATCACTCGCATCGAACCTAGCCTCGAAGCCGCCTTCGTCGACTTCGGTTCCGAACGTCACGGCTTCCTGCCGCTGAAAGAAATCTCCCGCGAATACTTCAAGAAGGCCCCTGAAGGCCGCGTCAACATCAAGGAAGTGCTCAGCGAAGGCCAGGAAGTCATCGTCCAGGTCGAGAAGGAAGAGCGCGGCAACAAAGGCGCCGCCCTCACCACCTTCATCAGCCTGGCCGGCCGCTACCTGGTGTTGATGCCCAACAACCCACGCGCCGGCGGCATTTCCCGTCGCATCGAAGGTGAAGAGCGCAACGAGTTGCGCGAAGCGCTCAATGGCCTGACCGTACCAGGCGACATGGGCCTGATCGTTCGCACCGCCGGCCTTGGCCGCAGCAGCGAAGAGATGCAGTGGGACCTGGACTACCTGCTGCAGCTGTGGACCGCCATCAAGGAAGCCTCGCTGGACCGCGCCGCGCCGTTCCTGATCTATCAGGAAAGCAATGTCATCATCCGCGCCATCCGCGACTACCTGCGCCAGGACATCGGCGAAGTGCTGATCGACAGCATCGATGCCCAGGAAGAAGCCCTGACCTTCATTCGCCAGGTCATGCCGCAGTACGCCAGCAAGGTCAAACTGTACGAAGACAGCGTCCCGCTGTTCAACCGCTTCCAGATCGAGAGCCAGATCGAAACCGCGTTCCAGCGCGTGGTCGAGCTGCCATCAGGCGGTTCGATCGTGATCGATCCGACCGAAGCGCTGGTGTCCATCGACATCAACTCGGCACGCGCCACCAAGGGCAGCGACATCGAGGAAACCGCGCTGCAGACCAACCTGGAAGCGGCCGAGGAAATCGCCCGCCAGCTGCGCCTGCGTGACATCGGCGGCCTGATCGTGATCGACTTCATCGACATGACCCCTGCCAAGAACCAGCGCGCCGTGGAAGAGCGCGTGCGTGAATGCCTCGAGGCCGACCGCGCTCGCGTGCAGGTTGGCCGCATCTCGCGCTTCGGCCTGCTGGAAATGTCCCGTCAGCGCCTGCGTCCGTCGCTGGGCGAAAGCAGCGGCATCGTCTGCCCGCGCTGCTCGGGCACCGGCATCATCCGTGACGTGGAATCGCTGTCGCTGGCTATCCTGCGCCTGATCGAAGAAGAGGCCCTGAAGGATCGCACTGCCGAAGTCCGTGCCCAGGTGCCGATCCCGGTGGCCGCCTTCCTGCTCAACGAGAAGCGCAATTCCATCACCAAGATCGAGCTGCGTACCCGTGCACGCATCATCATCTTGCCGAACGATCACCTGGAAACCCCACACTTCGAAGTCCAGCGCCTGCGCGACGACAACCCTGAAGTACTGAACAACCAGTCCAGCTACGAAATCGCCGCCAGCGAGACCGAAGAAGCGCCACAGCCGACCGCCACCCGCACCCTGGTTCGCCAGGAAGCCGCTGTGAAAACCGCCCCGGCCCGTGCGAACGCACCTGTGCCTGCCACCGAGCAGCCACAGCCTGCGCCAGCCGCCGCCCCTGCCCCAAGCGCCCCGGAGCCCAGCCTGTTCAAGGGCTTGGTGAAGTCGCTGGTGAGCCTGTTCGCTGGCAAGGAAGAACCTGCTGCCGCGCCTGTCGCCCCTGCCGCTGAAAAGCCGACTACCGAGCGCAGCCCGCGCAACGAGGAACGCCGTAACGGACGCCAGCAGAGCCGTAACCGTAACGGTCGTCGCGACGAAGAGCGCAAGCCGCGTGAAGAGCGTGCCGAGCGCGCCCCGCGCGAGGAACGCCAGCCACGCGAGGAACGTGCTGCGCGTGAAGAACGTGCACCACGAGAAGAACGTGCCCCGCGCGAAGAGCGTGCACCACGCCAGTCGCGCGAGGACCGTCGCGGCAACCGTGGCGAAGAGCGCGTGCGTGAACTGCGCGAGCCGTTGGACGCTACACCGCCAGCAGAACGCGAGGAGCGTCAGCCGCGTGAAGAGCGCGTAGCCCGCGAAGAACGTGCTCCACGTGAAGATCGCGCGCCTCGCGAAGAACGTGCTCCGCGTGAAGAGCGCGCACCTCGCGAAGAACGTGCTCCGCGTGAAGAGCGCGCGCCTCGGGAAGAGCGTGCTCCGCGTGAAGAGCGCGCCCCACGTGAAGAGCGCGCACCTCGCGAAGAGCGTGCTCCGCGTGAAGATCAAGCGCCTCGTGAAGAGCGTGCAGCCCGGGAAGAACGCGCCCCGCGCCAACCTCGTGAAGAACGTCAGCCACGCACGACCGAGGAAGCAGCAGAACACGCCGCCGAGCTGGCCGAAGAGCAACTGCCGAACGAAGAGCAACTGCAGGATGAGCAGGACGGCAACGATGGCGAGCGTCCGCGCCGCCGCTCGCGTGGCCAGCGTCGCCGCAGCAACCGTCGCGAGCGCCAGCGCAACGCCAATGGTGAGTTGATCGACGGTGAAGAAGAAGGCAGCGAAGAGCAGCCTCAACAGCGCCAGGCCACCGAGCTGGGCGCAGAGCTGGCCGCAGGCGTCGCGGTGACCGCTGCGGTTGCGACCAGCAACATCAGCACCGACGCCGAGGCCCAGGCCAATCAGCAGGCCGAGCGCGCTACCGCCGAAGTCGCCGCTGTTGCCCCAACCGACAGCAGCGAAATCGCCCAACCGGTCGAGCAGACTGACGCTGTGGCCCAAGCAGAAGCGGCCGCCGTGGCCCCGGCGGTCGAGCAGCCAGTCAGCGAGCCAGCGCCGTTTGTCGAGGCCTCGGCCGAGCCAGTGGTTGAGGTCGTCCCGCAGCCGGCAATTGAACAAGCCTCCGTTGCTGAGCCAGCCGCGGCCACCGAAACCGCAGCCGTTGAAGCCCCGGCAGACGTTCAGGCACCTGAAGCGCCAGTCACTGAAGTACCTGCAGAAGCCCCGGCTATCGAAGCCGGCGAAATCGAGCAGGCACCTTCCGTGATCGAGGTTGCCCCGGTAGCCGAACAGCCCGCCCCGGCGGTCGAGGCCCAGCCAAAGGTGGCCGAGCCAGAGGTTGTGGCCGAGCCTGAAACGGCCGCGCCTGAGCCTGAGCCAGCAGCCGCCGCAGCCGCCGTGGCAGAGCCTGCCACCGTCATGCTGTCCAACGGCCGCGCACCAAACGATCCACGTGAAGTGCGTCGCCGCAAGCGTGAAGCCGAGGCTGCCGCCAAAGCCGCTCAGGCTACCGCTGCTACCGACGCGCCAACGCCAGAGACCGCCGACGAGCAAAAAACCCACCAGGGTTGATAGCCAAGGCTGAATGAAAAAGCCCCGCCAGTGCGAACTGGCGGGGCTTTTTCTTGGTCGGGCGTTTACCCTTGTGGACGGACACGGCGCCTGGACGACGCTGTAGGCAGCATCAATAAAGATTGGGCTCCATCTCGAGCTCAACCCCGAACCGCTCCAGGATGTCGGCCTGGATCCGCCGCGCCAGAGCGTGCATTTGCGCCCCGCTCGCCTGGCCATGGTTGACCAGCACCAGCGACTGCAGGCGATGCACCCCGGCATCGCCTTCGCGATAGCCCTTCCAGCCCGCCTGCTCGATCAGCCAGCCCGCTGCCAGCTTCACTTGGCCATCGGCCTGAGGGTAGGCAATGACATCTGGATGCTGCGCACGAATGCGCTCAACCACCTGCGCCGCGACTACGGGGTTCTTGAAGAAACTCCCGGCATTACCCAGCTCGGCCGGATCAGGCAATTTCTCACGACGAATACTGCAGATAGCATCACTGATGGCCTGCGCAGTGAGCACGGTGCTGCCCTGCTCGGCCAGGCGCTGACGCACCGGGCCGTAGTCCAAGCGCGCCTGCAAGGTGCGACTCAAGGCGAAACGCACACGCAGTATCAGCCAGCGACCAGGGTTACGCTTGAACAGGCTGTCACGGTAGCCGAACGCACAGTCGGTCAAGGCGAAGTCACGGACTTCACCCGTCTTGCGGTCCAGCGCGGTCAAGCCAGCGAAGACATCCTTGATCTCGACGCCATAAGCGCCCACGTTCTGCATGGGTGCAGCGCCTACTGTGCCGGGAATCAGGCTGAGGTTCTCCAACCCGCAAAACCCCTGCGCGAGCGTCCACTGCACAAACGGGTGCCAGGCCTCACCCGCCTCGGCCTCGACCACAACGTGTTCGCCATCGTCAGTGAGCACGCGACGACCCTGGGTTGCGACGTGCAGCACCAGGGCATCGACATCACGGGTCAGCAGCAGGTTGCTGCCCCCACCGATCACCAGCACCGGTACACCCTGCTGCTGCGCACCGTCCAGCGCCTGACGCACCTGCAGGTCGTCTTTGGCCTGGATGAAATAGCGCGCTTTCACGTCGATGCCAAAGGTGTTGTACGGCTTGAGCGAGACCTGCTCCTGCCAATGCTCGGTCATAACCGCCCCTTGATTTCCACGACCAGCGCTTGGCAGGCGGTTTCGATCAGGTCGAGCACCTGCTCGAAGCCGTCGGCACCGCCATAGTACGGGTCTGGCACTTCATCGAGCGCAGAACCGTAGCGGCGCAAAAACAGGTCGAGCTCACCCACTGCCGTGGACGGGCGCAGGGCACGCAGATCGCGCAGGTTGCTCTGATCCATCGCCAGGATCAGGTCGTACTCGGCGAAGTGCGCCACCTTGACCTGCTGGGCACGCTGCTTCGACAGGTCGTAGCCACGTGCCAGCGCGGCCTTGAGGGTGCGGCTATCGGGCGCCTTGCCAACGTGCCAGTCGCCCGTACCGGCCGAGGCTACCTGCACCTGATCGGCAAGCCCTGCGGCCTGCAGTTGATGACGCAGCACGCCTTCGGCAGTAGGCGAGCGGCAGATGTTGCCCAGGCACACGAACAGAACGCGCATCAGGCCTCCAGCAAGCGCCGTACGCGCTCCAGGTCTTCAGGGGTGTCCACGCCCACGGCGGGGGCCTCGATGGCATCTTCAACATGAATACGCACGCCGTGCCACAACGCACGCAGCTGCTCCAGCGCCTCGGTCTGCTCCAGCCAGCATGGGCCCCAGCCGACGAAATCATGGAGGAAACCAACCCGATAGGCATACATGCCGATATGGCGACGGTAAGGCACACCGGGTGGCAGATCCTGGCCTTTGGCAAACGCATCGCGGGCCCACGGCAGCGGCGCACGGCTAAAGCTCAGGGCCAGGCCGTTCTTGTCGCTCACCACCTTGACTGCGTTGGGGTTGAACACCGCTTGCGGTTCGTGGATCAGCTCGGCCAAGGTCGCAATACCGGCTTGCGGGTTAGCCGCCAGGTTGGCGGCCACCTGGTCGATGATCACTGGCGGAATCAGCGGCTCGTCACCCTGCACGTTGACCACGATGGCGTCGCTGGGCAGACCGAGCTGCACGGCCACCTCGGCCAGTCGGTCAGTGCCGGATTCATGGTCGACGCGGGTCATCAGCACTTCGGCGCCAAATGCCTGGCAAGCTTCGTAAATGCCGGCATCGTCGGTTGCGATGACGACACGGCTGGCGGCACTTCGGCGCGCCTGTTCCCACACGTGTTGCACCATTGGCTTGCCGGCGATGGGCAGCAGGGGCTTGCCTGGCAAGCGCGTGGAGCGCAGGCGGGCTGGAATGACGACAGTGAAATCCAGGCTCATTTGTCCAGGCGCTCATCATCGGTCAGGGTACGTGCCTCGCTTTCCAGCATGACCGGGATACCGTCGCGAATGGGATAGGCAAGGCCGGCGCCCTTGCTGATCAGCTCGGTCTTGTCGGCGCTGAGCTTGAGCGGGCCCTTGGTGATTGGGCAGGCCAGGATATCGAGCAGTTTGGTGTCCATAAAAGGCTTCCTTTGGCCAGATGGCCGACATTGAAAACGGGATCAGGGCTTGGGTAGCAAACGTTGCAACTGCAGGTCGAACCAAGTGCCAAATGCCGGCGTGGGTTGGGCTTCCACAGCCAGGTACCACCAGTTCTCGGCCGCGAAAGAGCGGCACTTCACCGCATCCTTCTCGGTCATGACCAGCGGCAGTGGCGGTGTGAAGGCAAGGTTCTGGGCACTGAATTGTGCGTGGTCGGCAAAGGGGTGCGGCAGCGGCTGCCAGCCTAGCCCTTGCAAAGTATTGAAGAAACGCTGCGGATTACCGATGCCGGCCACTGCATGCAGGCGCTGGCCGGCGGAAAAATGGTCGAGTGCCCGGCGCTCGCCCGTGCGCAGGTTGACCAATGCGCTGGGCTGCAGGCGAAAACCAAAGCCTTCGGCAGTGTCTTGCTCCGCGCCATTGAACAGGATCGCGTCGGCCGCCTTCAGGCGCTCGACAGGCTCGCGCAAGGGGCCGGCCGGCAGGCATCGGCGGTTGCCCAGGCCGCGAGCGGCGTCGATCAAGACCAATTCTAGGTCTCGCGCCAGGCGGTAGTGCTGCATGCCGTCGTCACACAGGATCAGGTCCAGGTTTTCGCTGGCCAGCAGGGCCTGCACCGCACGGGCGCGGTCCGGGTCGATCATCAGCGGCACACCGGTACGCTGCACGATCAGCAGCGGCTCGTCGCCCGCCTGCTCGGCAGCCTGATCGGCCGTGACCCGCCAAGGCAACTGCGGCGGCTTGGCGCCATAGCCACGGCTGACCACCCCTACCCTCAAGCGCCGCTGGCGGCAGTGCTCGATCAGCCAGAGAATCATGGGGGTCTTGCCCGTACCGCCGACGGTGATGTTTCCCACCACGATGACGGGCACCGGGGCGCGGTAGCTGGCCCGCTGGTCGTTGAGAAAACGCCTGCGCTTGCGTTTGACCACCCAGCGGTACAGCGCTTCCAGCGGACGCAGCAACGCCAGTGCAGGATGGCCGGTGTACCAGGCAGCAAGCAGGCGATCGGCTAGTGTCATCAGGGTGTGCTCTGGGCCGCCTCGACGGTGGTCATGCGCAACTGGCTGAAGCCGAGCTTGCCGGCGGCATCCATTGCGGTGACCACAGCCTGGTGCGGGGTCTTGCCGTCGGCACTGATGGCCAGGGGCAGTGTGTTGTCGCCACCTGATTCACGCTCGATGGCCTCGCTGAGGGTGGCCAGGTCGCTCTTGGGCAGCAGGTGGTTATTCACTGAATACACCCCTTCGGCACTGATGGTGATCTCTACCAACTTGCCCTCATCGCCCGGTGCCCGCTCGGCGCTGGCCGCTTCGGGCAACTGGACGCGCAGCTGGGTTTCGCGGGTGAACGTGGTGGTGACCACGAAGAACAGCAACAACACGAACACTACGTCGATCAACGACGCGAGGTTGATGTCGATGTTCTCGCGCTGGCGATTGCGCCGAAACTTCACGCCTTGCCTCCCGCCACTTCCACCTCACGGTCCCCCTGAATCACCTCCACCAGTTTGATCGCCTCCTGCTCCATGCCCACCACCAGCTCATCGATGCGGCGCAGCAGGAAGCGATGGAAGAACACCGCCGGGATACCGACCATCAGCCCGGCTGCGGTAGTTACCAGGGCCTTTGAAATACCGCCCGCCAGCACCGAGGCGTTGGCGGTCATCTGCGACCCCATGAATGCGCTGAAGATGTCGATCATGCCCAGCACGGTGCCCAGCAGGCCCAGCAGCGGCGCCATGGCGGCAATGGTGCCCAGCGTGCTGATGTAGCGCTCCAGCTCGTGGATGACGCGCGAGGCGGCTTCCTCGATGCACTCTTTCATGATTTCGCGACCATGACGCGAGTTGGCCAGCCCTGCCGCGAGGATCTCCCCCAGGGGCGAGTCGGCACGCAGGGCCTTGAGCTTGTCACTGGTCAGTTGCTTGTCCTTGATCCACATCCACACCTGGCCCAGCAGGTGGGGAGGACTGACGCGACTGGCGCGCAGGGTCCACAGGCGCTCGACGACGATAGCCATGGCGGCGATGGAACTCAGAATGATCGGCAGCATCATCCAACCGCCTGACTTGACCAATTCCCACACAGTAGAAGCCCTCTGGAAAAGGTCGCCACTTTACCATAGGCGCGCCAGGGGCTCATCAGCATTAACCACCCCTGGCGTCACGCCAGAACCGGCGCTGGCTGCGCATACCCTCGACCTTTCCTTGCACACCCAGCACCAGATGCAACTCCCCCTCCACCGCCGTGTCGTGAAGGGTCATGCCATGCCTGCGATAGCGTTCGACCACCTGTGCATGGGGATGCCCGAAGCTGTTGTTGCGCCCGCGGGATATCAGTACCCCACGCGGGGCTGCAGCGCGGATGAAGGCTTCGCTCGACGAACTGCGGCTGCCGTGGTGAGGCGACTGCAGCCAGTCGATGCGTGGTGAGTCCATGGCAGCCAGCCACGCACGTTCGGCCCCCGCCTCCATGTCCCCGGCCAGCAGCAAACGCTCGCCCGACGCCTCGACCAGCAACACGCAGGAGCGGTCATTGCTGGTGCGCGCATCCGCCCAGCGCCACAGGGAAAAGCGCACGCCGTCCCACTCCCACTGCTCGCCACTGACGCAAGGCTGTAACTGAACCGCTTCCAGCGGCTCACCGCCAATCGCCCGCCTGATCGGCAGCCCGCGCCCGATTGCACCTGCACCGCCGGCGTGATCGGCATGGGCGTGACTGACCACCAGCAGATCCAGGCGGTCGACCCCCAACTTGCGCAAGGTGGGCAACACGACCCGTTCACCCAGATCGCTTTCACCCCTGGCTGGACCTGCGTCATACAGCAGACTGTGCTGCCGGGTACGCAGCAACACCGCCAAGCCTTGGCCCACGTCCAGCTGCCACACCTCGACTTGGCCATCCGGGACAGGCTCGCGAGGTGCCCAGAGCGCCACGAGCATCACCGCACCCAACCCACGCAGCGGCACACCCCGTGGCAGCAACAGCAGCAGTGCACCCAGGCAGACCAGCAGCCAGGCCCACAACGGCAATGCGGGAGGCACCCATGCCGGGCGCTGCTGGGCGACCAGCGCCAAGGCGCGAAACAAGATATCCAGCAGGCCGCCTGCCAGCCACAGCAAGGCCTCACCTGCGCTTCCCAAGGGCAGCAACAAGGTGCCCAATAGCGCCAGCGGCAATACCGCCAAGCTCACCCACGGCACCGCCACCAGGTTGGCCAGCGGGGCACTCAGGCTCACCGGCAAGCCCACCGCCAGCAGCACTGGGAGCAGCCCGACGGCGATGACCCACTGCGCTCGCGTCCACGCCTGCCAGGGTTGCCAAGCCCCTAGCCGGGCACTGAAGGTGTAGATGAGCGTGGCCACGGCGCCGAATGACAACCAGAAACCTGGAAGCAGCGCTGCCAATGGCTCGAACAGCAGTACGGCAACCAGCGCAAGTAACAAGGGGTGAAACGCACCCAGATGACGAAAGCGCAGCCGCCACAGCAGCACCACGGCCAGCATCAGACAGGCGCGCTGTACTGGCACCCCTGCCCCAGCCAGCCAGCCGTAGGCCAGCGCCGCACTCATGGCCAGCGCACAGGCCCAAGGCAGCCACGGCACCCGGGCCGGCCACAGCCCCCAGCGGGCCAACCACGCGACCACGGCGTAGAGCAGACCCGCCACCAGACCGATGTGCTGGCCCGAAATCACCAGCAGGTGCACGGTGCCGGTTGCCTGTAGCGCCTGCCAGTCCTCGCGTGCCAGGCCTGCCCCATCGCCAAGCACCAGCGCCACCAGCGCGGCTTGCCGACCATTGGCCTCGACCGCCAGTAGCCGCTCGCGCAGCGCATCGCGCCAGCTGGCTGGCGCGGGCGTCAGTAACTGCCCGGCTTTGACCGTTCCGCTGGCGCCGACCCGACGTGCCAGCAACTGCGCCTCCCGGTCAGGCCCGTAGGGGTTCAAAAGCCCGCCCGGCCGCTGCAGGGTCACGGCCAGGCGCCACTGCTCGCCGGCACGCAGCGGGGGCCCGTCAAACCAGCTCAATTGCAGGCGTTGCGGCAATTCGGCACGCCGGGAATGCGCCCCCTCAAGGTCGAAGCGAACGCCTTGCGCGGTGCGCGCCGGCAGGCCGACCACGCGCCCTTCCAGCCATAACGTGCGATCCTCGAGCCCTGGCGCCAGACGATCATCCATGGCCTGCTTGGCAGACCAGCAAGCCCAGCAAAAGCCCAGCAGGAACACGCCCAGTAACCACCCGCGGGTGAACAGACTGACGACAGCGCCCGCCGCAAGCAATAACAGCCATCCGACCGATGGCAGTTGAGGCACCAGGCCGAGGCTGAGCAGACCAAGTGCAAGCGCCAACATCCCTGTGCGCATGAGGTAGAGCTCCAGAAGCTGAATCAACCTCTGAGGCATAGCCCACTTGTCGGCAATGCTTGCTCAACAATTGTCACAAACTCTGAACGAGGCCGACCGGGAATCAGGGCATACTGCCTCGGTCAACGCTCCGGGAGCCCCCATGCCGCGCCGACTATTCAAACGCTACATGCCGGACCCGAGCAGTATTCGGGAACACAAGTCCTTACGCTTTTTCGGCACGTTGCTGCATGACCCGAACCTGTGGCACCTGAACCGTCATTCGGTAGCACGAGCCATGGGCGTCGGCCTGTTCGCCGCCTTGATCCCGATGCCTGCGCAAATGCTGCTGGCCGCTGCGTTGGCCATTCCGTTGCGGGGTAACCTGCCGATCGCCGTCAGCCTGGTGTGGCTGACTAACCCGCTGACCATGCCACCGGTGTTTTTCGTGACCTACATGGTCGGTGCCTGGCTGATGCAGGTACCGCCACGCGCGCTGCCCGACACATTGACCTTCCAGTGGATCACCGACCAACTGTCGACGGTCTGGCAACCCTTCCTGCTCGGTTCAATCGTCTGCGCCGTGCTGCTGGGTATGCTCGGCTATTTCAGCACCCTGCTGTACTGGCGCTGGTGGGTGGGCCGGCAATGGCGTCGTCGCCAATGCCGGTGCAACGTTTCAGGCACGCATGCCCCGGCCACTGACCAGCAGCCGCACGCACAGCAGGTAGAGCACGGCAGTGGCCACCAGCATGAAGGTGATCGCCGTGCCAATGCTGATGTCCGACACCCCTAGAATGCCGTAGCGGAACGAATTGACCATGTGCAGCACAGGGTTGGCCAACGAGACGGTCTGCCAGAACGGTGGCAGCAGGGTGATCGAATAGAACACGCCGCCCAGGTAGGTCAGCGGGGTCAGCACGAACGTCGGGATGATCGAGATGTCGTCGAAATTGCGAGCAAACACCGCGTTGACGAAGCCTAGCAACGAGAAGATGGTCGCCGTCAACAGCACCACAACCACGGTCACCCCCAGGTGATGCACCTGCAGGTCGGTGAAGAACATCGACAGGATGGTCACGATCACACCTACCGCCAAGCCACGCAGTACTCCACCCAGTACGTAGCCCACCAGGATGGTGTGTGGCGACACCGGCGAAACCATCAACTCCTCGATCGAGCGCTGGAACTTGCTACCGAAGAAGCTCGAGACCACGTTGCCGTAGGAGTTGGTGATCACCGACATCATGATCAGCCCCGGTACGATGTACTGCATGTAGGTGAACCCACCCATGTCGCCGATCTGCCGACCAATCAGGTTTCCGAAGATGACGAAGTACAGGACCATGGTGATCGCCGGGGGCAGCAAGGTCTGCGGCCAGATGCGCAGGAAGCGCCGTACCTCGCGATAGACGATGGTGTTCAGGGCGACCCAGTTGGTGCGCAGCTCCACACTCATACGGCCACCTTCGACAGGTTCTTTTCCACCAGTGACACGAACAGCTCCTCAAGTCGATTGGTCTTGTTTCGCAGGCTCAATACCTCGATGTTCAGCAGCGCCAACTGGCTGAACAGCGCGGTAATGCCGATGTCCTTGTCCACCTGTACTTCCAGCGTATGAGGCGTCAGCAATCGGCAAGGATACCCTTGCAGGGCCGGGGCACTGGCCAGGTCCTGCTTGAGGTCGAGCACGAAGGTTTCAACGTGCAGCTTGCCCAGCAGGTTGCGCATGCTGGTGTTCTCGACGATGGTGCCGTGGTCGATGATGCCGATGTTGCGGCACAGCTGTTCGGCCTCTTCCAGGTAATGGGTGGTGAGGATGATGGTGATGCCCTTCTCGTTGAGTTCGGTGAGAAAGCTCCACATCGAACGGCGCAGTTCAATGTCCACCCCGGCAGTGGGTTCGTCGAGAATCAGCAAGCGCGGTTCGTGGATCAGCGCGCGGGCAATCATCAAGCGGCGTTTCATGCCGCCAGAAAGCGAACGCGACGGTACATCGCGCTTGTCCCAAAGGCCCAGCTGGGTCAGGTATTGCTCGGCCCGCTCCTTGGCGATTTTTGGCGCAATGCCATAGTAGCCGGCCTGGGTCACGACAATGTCGAAACACTTCTCGAACTGGTTGAAGTTGAATTCCTGCGGCACGACGCCCAGGCAGCGCTTGAGCGCAGACGGCGCACGGTCCAGGTCGTGACCGAACACGTTGACTGTGCCGCTGGTCTTGTTCACCAGGGTAGAAAGGATGCCGATGGTGGTGGACTTGCCGGCGCCGTTGGGGCCAAGCAAGGCGAAGAAGTCGCCTTCGGCAACATCGAGGTCGATGCCATTGAGGGCTTGAAAGCCGTTGCCGTAGGTCTTGGTCAGCTGTCGGATGGACAGGGCAGAACTCATAGCGGGTCACTTACCGAAGAATAGGGTTCAGGACACGCCAGACAGGTTCACTGGCGCAGTGAGTGCGGCCAATGGTGCAAGGCTCGGCCGCACAAGTACAGTCACGTGTATCGATAGTGACTATCGAAACGGCTGCGGTGTTCGATCAGGTCAGCGCAGTCATCACGCCAGCCTGATAGGCCGGGCGGCTCTTGAGGCGTTCGTACCACGCTTTGAGGTGGTACATGTCCGGACGCTCGATGGGCATCTCGAACCAGGCGTAGGCGAAGCACCCCAGTGGGATATCACCCATGCCAATGTGTTCTCCCGACAGATACGGCTGTGTGGCCAGGACCTGATCGGCCATGGACAGCAACTGTGCGCACTGCTTGTGCGCCGCATTGATCGCCACCCAGTCCCGCTGATCTTCAGGGGTGCGCAGCATGCCCCAGAATAGCGGACGGAAAGGGGTCGCCAGGGAAGAGGTGGTCCAGTCCATCCACTTATCGGCCAGGGCGCGCTGGCGCGGATCGTCCAGGTACCAGCCCTGCGCCTGACCATATTCGGCGCACAAGTACCGGACGATGGCGTTGGATTCCCACAGGGTCAGGTCGCCATCTTCCAGCATAGGCACCAGGCCATTTGGGTTGCGTGCGCGGTAGTACGGCTCATCTACCACGCCGAAAGCGCCTCCAGCGTCGATCGACTCGAAATCCAGATCCAGCTCATGGGCAATCCACAATGCCTTGCGCACATTGCTCGAGTTCTTGCGGCCCCAGATCTTCAGCATGACGACGTCCTCAGGAATGCTCAGGTCATGCAGTCTACTCCAGACATTAGCCGGCTGTACGCGCGAAGATACCGGCAAGAACGAGCATGAACTGAAACTCACGCTGCCACACCCTGTCACTGTTCTGACAGTGCCGTTCATAGCGTGGTGTCTAAGCTCTGTGGGATGGCCAAGCCCCTGGTTCCAAGGAGGAGTGATTATGTTGCTGTTGTGGCTGCTAGTGCTGGTGATCGGCACTCTTTACCTCATGCACCGGCGCCTGCCGCCCTTGCAGATACTTGGCATCGTTGCCGTCTACACGCTGCTGATGGGCATCTTCAGCAAAGCCCCCGGCTGGCTGTTGGTTGTGGTGTGGCTGGTGATCGCGCTCAACGCCGCGCTCGTGTTACTGCCCGAGTGGCGCCGCAAGATATTCACGGGCCCGGTGTTCAAATGGTTCAAGCGCACATTGCCCCCCATGTCGCAGACCGAGCGCGAGGCGATCGATGCCGGCACCGTGTGGTGGGACGGCGAGCTGTTCAGTGGCCGCCCCGACTGGCGTACCCTGCTCGCCTACCCTGCGCCAATGCTCACCGAAGAGGAGCAGGCCTTCCTCGATGGCCCGACCGAGGCACTCTGCGCGATGGTCAGCGACTGGCAGATCGGCCAGGACATGGACCTGCCACCGCAGGCCTGGCAGCACATCAAGGATCACGGGTTCTTCGCCCTCATCATCCCCAAGGCGTACGGGGGAAAGGGCTTTTCCGCCTACGCCCACTCCCAGGTGGCGATGAAACTCGCCACGCGCAGCGGTGACCTGGCCTCCACGGTCATGGTCCCCAATTCCCTGGGCCCTGCCGAGTTGCTGCTGCATTACGGCACCGACGAACAGCGCGATCACTACCTGCCGCGCCTGGCTCGCGGTGAGGACATCCCCTGCTTTGCCCTCACAGGTCCCCACGCTGGCTCCGACGCCGGGGCAATGCCCGACACTGGCGTGATCTGCAAAGGCCAGTGGAAGGGGGAAGACGTCATAGGCCTGCGCCTGAACTGGGAGAAGCGTTACATCACCCTCGGGCCGGTCGCCACCCTGCTGGGCCTTGCCTTCAAGGCTTACGACCCGGACCACTTGCTCGGCGAGACAGAAGAACTTGGCATCAGCCTGGCGCTGATTCCCACCGACACACCCGGCGTTGAGATCGGCAAACGCCACCTGCCGTTGGGCGCGGCTTTCATGAATGGCCCCAACAGTGGCAAGGACGTGTTCATCCCCCTGGACTACCTGATTGGCGGCAAGGACATGCTCGGCAAAGGCTGGATGATGCTGATGAACTGCCTGTCGGTAGGCCGCTCCATCTCGCTGCCGGCAGTTGGCACGGGCGCTGCCAAGTACACCAGCCTGGTCACAGGCCAATACGCGAACATCCGCGAGCAGTTCAACGTGCCCCTGGCGGCCTTCGAGGGTATCCAGGAATCGTTGGCACGCATCGGCGGCAACGCCTGGTTGATGGACAGCGCCCGCTTGCTCACGGCCAAGGCCGTGGATTTGGGTGAGAAACCGTCGGTGCTGTCGGCGATTCTCAAGTACCACCTGACCGAGCGCGGCCGTGAGTGCATTCAGCACGCGATGGACGTGCACGGCGGCAAGGGCATCATCATGGGCCCCAACAACTACCTGGGCCGCAACTGGCAGGGCGCGCCCATATTCATTACCGTCGAGGGGGCCAACATCCTCTCGCGCAACCTGATGATCTTTGGCCAAGGCGCCATACGCTGCCATCCGTTCGTACTCAAGGAAATGGCCCTGGCCGCGCGCCAGGACCAGGAACAGGCGCTGGTGGAGTTCGATGATTTGCTGGCCAAGCACATTGGTTTTGCGACGGGCAATGCGGCCAGCACCCTGATCTACGGACTGGGCCTGGGCCGCTTCGAGCAGGTGCCCGGCGATGCCCTGAGCCAAGGCTACTTCCGCGCCCTCAACCGCCAGGCGGCGGCATTTGCCCTGTTGGCCGACCTCTCCATGATGCTGCTCGGTGGTGCACTTAAGCGCCGCGAGCGACTGAGCGCGCGGCTGGGTGATGTACTGAGCTATCTGTATCTGGCCAGCGCAGCGCTCAAACGCTACCACGATCAGGGCTCGGCCGAGCACCTGCGGCCGCTGTTGCGCTGGGCCTTGGAAGAGAGTCTGGGGCAAGCCGAACGCGCCCTGGATCGGCTGCTCGATAACTTCCCCAATCGCTTCGTGGGCTGTGCACTGCGCGTACTGGTGTTCCCTTTCGGTCGGCGCCATACCGGCCCCAGTGACGAACTCGATGCCCAAGTGGCTCAGCTGATCGGCCGTAGAAAGGGTGATCCGGCCCTGGAAGAACTGCTTGCCGGCTGCTACCGCCCACAGGGCGAGAACGACCCCGTTGCCGCCCTCCAGCAGGCCAGCGATCTGCTCGACAGCACGGCACCGCTGAGCAAGGCCTTGCACCAGGCGCTCAAGCAAGGCGATGTCCGCCCTGCGCCTGGCCAGTCGACCATCGATGCAGCGGTCGAGGCTGGCGTCTTGCAACCGGACGAGGGGCAACGCCTGCACGCGGCTGAACAGGCGCGGCGCAAGGTCATCGATGTGGATGCCTTTGACAAGGTGCAGTTGACACCCGAACCCGGGAAAGTGCGCTGAGTCTTTCCGAACGACAAGGGAGGCGTATACTCCGCCCCCCTTTCAGCCATACCGAGGACCCCTGCCATGGCCAACCCACACCTGGAATACCACCTGCAATTGCTGCAGCACCTGCGCACCATCCTCGTGGCGCTGGGCGAAGCGGAGCAGGTGCCGGAAGAAAGCCATACCCTGTTCCTCGAGCGCTTTGACGAACTGCTGACCGTGTTGCCACAAGACCCACTGCAAAGCCAGTACCTGGGCCAGGACTTGATCTGCCAAGTGATTCAGCGTTACCCGCAAATCGCACATTTGGTGCCCCGCGATCTGCTATGGTTCTTTGCCGGTGATTGCCTGCACTTCATGCCTGATGAAGAGCTGGATATGTATCAACAGCTCGAGGAGCTTCGCTTCGCAGCGCAGGAAAGCGGTCAACCCTTTGACTGGCATCAGCACAAGCAGCTGCTGAGCCAACAACGCCAAGGCAGTAGCCACTGATTCACCCAGGTATCCCACGCCGGACGTGGGATACCTCGTCCTCCCATGGAACGTGTTCTTATTAATACGTTGCCTTCAGCTGATGCCGTATTCACGCTTTCTTACTCTTTGTAGAGAATAGGCCTATTGCGCCACACCGCTCAATTATTAACTCGAAAAAAATTCCCCCGCCCCTCAGAAAAATCAACACACAACTAATACATAGTCTTATAGTTAAAAAATATAACAAACATCGAACTCATATTATCCTTGCAACTAAAAAAGTGACTTCTATAAAATTCGCGCCGAAGTTAAAAAACACCAATACCACTGGCGTTCAATTAACCTTTCAGTCATTTAATATTAGTCACTCGAACAAGGATCCTTATGAAAACGTCTCTCCTGGCCGCATCGCTCGGCTTCCTCATGACGGCCATTGGCACGTCGGCAAACGCCAACACAGGCCTTGTAATGTTTGACGGCAAAATCACTGCCGACACTTGCCCGATCATCATTTCGCCACCTTCCGGCGCCATCGGCAGCTCCGTGGAGATGGGTGAGCTGCCAGCCAGCGCCTTCAAGGCCAGTGGTGAAGAGTACAACCAACGCACCTTCGCACTGGTAGTGGAAGAGGGCGCGGTGTGTGGTTTCAGCAGCAACAAAGCCACCGTCACCTTCGAGGGCACTGCCGATGTCAGTGGCAACTATTTCGCGGTCACCCCTACTTCCGATGGTGCCAAGAACGTAGCCATCGCGCTGCGTGACCGCACTGGCAGTTCGGTCGCCCCAGGTAGCGCATCGGCCGAGTACGACCTGAATGATACGGGCCAGTCTCGCATGGTGTTCCACGCGACCTACCGCGCAACCAGCGTACCTGTGTTGCCAGGCGCAGCGTCGGCCAGCATTCACTTCACCGTCGACATCATCTGACCTGCCGAGCCCGGCTAGAGGCCGGGCTCACACCCTGTACCCCCATCGCGTCCAGGTGCCGTTGCGCACCTGGTCTAGAGGACGACTTTCAATGCCAGGTTTTTCAGTACGGGCGGCTTCGCTGCGCGCGATATTCAGCACCTGCGCAGCGGCATTGCTGCTTATCCTGCCCGTTGGCAGCAGTCAGGCTGCGCTCACATTGAGCAACACGCGGATCGTTTACCCAAGCGACAGCCGCAGCACATCCGTCGTGGTGCGTAACCCCAGTAAACAGACGTATGCAGCGCAAGTCTGGATCAATACCCAGGCTGACGACAGTGTCACCGCAGTGCCGCTGATGCCTTCACCGCAGTTGTTTCGCCTCGATCCTGGTCAGGAGCAACTGTTGCAGATCAGCGCCTTGCCCAACGATCTGGCCGATGACAGAGAAAGCCTGTTTTTCCTGAACCTCCAGGAAATCCCGCAAGCCGTGCCAGGCCAGTACAACACCCTGAACATCGCGCTGCGTACACGTCTGAAGCTGTTTTACCGGCCCCACCAGCTCAAGGGCAGCCCTGCCACCCAGGCAAACCACTTGCAGTTTTCACTGCATTCGGCCAACGGCCAGACGCAACTGAGGGCACACAACCCCACCCCGTTCCACGTCACCTTCAGTCAGCTGGAGGTGGTCGGTGCGCAGCGTTCCGGCAAGTTGGAAAACCTTCCGATGCTGCCACCGTTTGGCGATCACTACTTGCCGCTGGACGGAGTTCGGCCTGGTCCTGACCTGCAGGCCAGGTTCAGCATCATCAATGACTTCGGTGGCTACACCAAGCCTTTCACCCTGCCTATCGCCAATCGCCCCTAGCTTGCCGTCATAGGCGAGGAACTTTCCATGCCATTAATCACGCCCGGACGCCCGTGCGGCGCCTGCTTGTGCCTGCTAATCGGCATCAGCCCCTGGCTGCCAGTCGCCCATGCCAGCTCCCACAGCCAACCTGCAATGCAGTTCGATGCGCATTTCTTGCGCCAGGCCGGTACCCAGCCTGACAGCGTGTCGAGTATCGCACTGGACGCCCTTGCCGACTCGACCTCGCTGCCGCCTGGCCGCTACCGGGTCGATGTCGTGCTCAACCTGGAGTTCGTGGGCAACCATGAATTGACGTTCATCCTGCAAGACGAGCGCCTGGACGCCTGCTTGCCCGGGCCCTTGCTCGTCGGCATGGGAGTGCGGCTCGAAAGCCTGCAGGATCCTACACTGGCCACGGCGACCTGCCTGGATTTGCCTGCCGTCATTCCAGGCGCCACATCGACGTTCGATGCCGCAACGCTACGCCTGACGTTGTCGGTGCCACAGATCGCCATGCGCCGTGATCTGGCCAGCCAGGTGGAGACTGCGCAGTGGGACCATGGCATCAACGCAGCCTTCATCAATTACCAAGCCTCCACCTACCAAGGCCACAACCGCTATTCGGGGCGTTATTCGAGCGCTGACCTGAACATCAACAGCGGTGTCAACCTTGGCGCCTGGCGGCTGCGCAGCAGCCAGGCATGGCGCGAAAACGGTACGGGTGCAACACGCTGGAGCCGGTCCCAAACCTACGCACAACGAGGTATCGCAGGGCTGCGCGGCAATCTCACGATCGGCGAAACGTTTCTCGACAGCGATGTCTTTCGCGGTATTCCTCTGCTTGGCGTCCAAGTTGCCTCGGACACGAGCATGCTGCCCGAGACGCTGCAGCAGTACGCCCCGATCATCCGTGGCGTGGCGCAAACCCGGGCCAAGCTCGAGGTGTGGCAGAACGGGTATCCGATCTACACCACTTACGTGAGCCCTGGGCCCTATGCCATCGACGACTTGAGCCCAGGCGGCAGCGGTGAGCTGGATATTGTCCTGACCGAGGACGATGGCCGCGTACAACGCTATACCCAGCCCTATGCCACGCTCAGCAACCTGTTGCGTGAAGGCGTGTGGCGCTACAGCATTGCCGTGGGTCGCTACAACCCAGCCGCTAGCTTCGACCGCCCGACCGTATGGCAATCCACCGCCGCAGTGGGCATGCCGTGGAACACCACGCTCTACGGTGGGCTGATGGCCAGCCACTACTACCACGCCGCCAATATCGGCCTGGGCAAGGATTTAGGCGATTGGGGCGCGCTTGGCTTGGACATCACCCAGGCCAACAGCGAAGCGGCCTCTGGCAACCAACAAGGCCAAAGCCACGCGATCAGGTATGGCAAGACCTTTGCCAGCCAGACCACCCTGCGCTTTGCCGGCTATCGTTACTCGACCCGCGGATACCGCGACTTCGACGAAGCCGTGCGTGAACATAGCGGACAAGACAGCTTCATGGGAGCCCGTCGAAGCCGCCTGGAAGCGGCCGTTCACCAGCCTGTGGGGCAGCGCAGCGGCCTGAGCATGACCTATTCGCAGCAAGACTACTGGCAACGCTCGACCACCCAGCGTCAGTATCAGGTCAATTTCACAACCCACCATGGCGGGGTCAACTACAGCCTGTTTGCCTCCCAGTCATTGAACGACGACTTCCCGTCCCAACGCCTGTTCGGCCTGACGCTGAGTATGCCGCTGGACATCGGTCACAGCGCCACGGCGTCCTTCGATGCGCTGAGCAACAACCAGGGCCACAGTCAGCGTGCCACGCTCAACGGTTCCAGCACACAGTACCCCATCAGCTACAGCGCCAGCCTCAGTCAGAACGAAAGCAAGCAGAAGGCCGCAGCATTGAGCATCGCGCACCAAGGCCGCAGTGGCTCGCTGGGCGCAGGTTTCACCGAAGCCGGTGATTACCGCAGCCTTTCCCTCAATGCCAGTGGTGCGTTGTTGTTCCATGAGGATGGCTTGGCCGTTGGCCCGTACCTTGGGGATACGGCGGCCCTGATCGAGGTCCCCGACATTGCGGATGTGGGTGTGCGCAATGCCACCGGAGCGCTGACCAATGCCAAGGGCTTTGCCTTGGTACCGCACCTGCAACCCTACCGCAACAATAGTCTGGTGCTGCAGACCGACCGCCTCGGCCCGGAGGTGGAAATCGACAACGGTTCGGCACGCGTGGTGCCAAGCCGAGGCGCCGTGGTCAAGCACCGCTTCGAGGCCCGCCGCGTGACCCGCTTGGTGCTGACGCTGCGTACTGCACAAGGCAGACCGTTGCCTTTCGGCGCCCAAGTAGTCGACAGCCTGGGCAAGCAGCTGGGCATCGTCGGCCAGGCGGGCCAAGTCATGCTTTCCACGCATACCCAGGCGCAGGTGTTGAGCGTGCGCTGGAACGAGCATGAGGACGGCATGTGCCAAGTCGCAGTTGACCCCAAAGACTCGCCTGCTCAGCAAGGCTATCACCTGCTATCGCTGGTCTGCGGCTAGGCCCTATGTTTGTAGCGCCCAGCCTGAGCACAGGCTGGGCTGTGAAGGAGTCCCAATGATGAAATACCTGACAGTGTGCGCTGCGTTGGTGCTAAGCATCAGCAGCCAGCCAGCAGTGGCCGCCTCCGAAGTCAAAAGCAAGGCCTGCTGGTGGTACGATAAATACCCAACAGGCCCAATGACGTTCATTCGTAAAATCGGTACCGTGCATGTGCCGCGCGATGCCCAGGTAGGTCGCCAACTGGGCGGTTTCAACGTTTATGATTTCACGAATAACGAGGCGAACAGCCTCTTGGAGTGTTTTAACCGCGGGACGCGCTGGCACTTCAAGTTTGAACCGGTACGCCCGTTGCTCCCCATCCATACCATCGATGGCAGCCCGATCTTGCAAACCAATATCCCGGGTATTGGTGCACGTATCGAGTTGGGTTGGCCATTCAGTGACCAAGGTCCGACAACATTCATACCTTACGGGCGCAACCCGCCGCTGGTGCCGTTTACTGCCTATCACGATGCCGAGAACACGTCAGCGTTTCAGCTGAGATTCATTGAAAACAACGTGACCCTGTACAAGACCGGGCCAATTCCGCCCGGCATCCACAAACTCGATACGAGCATGTTCACAGGGTACTTTGATGAACCGACCGTTGGCTTGGCGCTGACCTATTATTTGCAAGCCGAAGTGGTCAACAGCGAGTGCAGCCTGGCAGGCACAGGCGTCAGCCCTAACCCGGTCAAGCTAGGCGAGTGGGAGCGCTCGCGATTTAGCGCGCCCGGAGTCACCACGCCGGCAGAACCCTTCACCATCACGCTCAGCGGCTGTGAGGTCGACCCTGAGCACAACACCTACGCCACCATCGAGCTCACCGGCATCAATGGTTCAATTCCGATCGGCTCGCCCCTGGAAGGTATTTTTTCACTGACTACCACATCGTCGGCGCGAGGCGTAGGCATACGAATTCTCAAGCAAGATGGCACGCCCCTGGCATTGAACAAAGAGGTGCCGCTGAGACCCCTGGCCGATGGCACCACGCCGCTGCGTTTCAGTGCGCAGTTCATTCAGGTGGAAGCGGCCACCGCCGTGCGTGCGGGTGACGCCAACGGAGCACTCAACTTCACCATTCGCTACCGCTAAACTGCGCTTCGATGCCCTACCCCGCCTATGCACCTTCTACTGGCTCATACCGCTGAGTACATCTTCGGGATCGTAATGGTAGCGAGCAGCACCGGTGGGTCCATCGACACTCTGCAGGCGGTTCAACGCATCGTACGTCAGGGTACGGCCGGCTTCGTCCTGGATCAGGTTGCCATTGGCATCATAGCGCAGCTGCACCGCCGGCAGAGATGAATGCTCGATGGAGGTCAACTGCGCTGGGTCCGCGGCATTTTCGAATTTGTAGATGACCCGCGAACGGCTATTGTCGGCCGCAGTGGTCGTCAACAGGTCGATGTTGTCGATCGCATCCAAGCGGAACAGTTGAGTCTTGATTTGCTGGCCATAGGGGTCAATCGGACATTGCTCGCCCGCGCAGTTGTAGTCGGTCAGGCGTCCGCGCAAATCGTATTTGTAGGATTCTTCGCGTAGCACACCGGTTTCATCGGACAGTACCCGCAGGACGAGCTTGTCGACGTCATCATAAGCTTGGCTGAGGGTCTGAGTATGCTCGGCCACGAAGACCCACTCGCCCGTATCCTCGTCCAGCGCAAAGCGGCCGAACTCGAAGGTGCGTAGGTCTTCGCGATCATGTGGGTCATACCGCAGTTGCGTACGCAGCGCCTGATCACTGGCCATGTCCCGGGTGGTCGTGGTGTGCAGGCGACCAAACAGGTCGTAGCTGAAGTGGGCCTGAAGCAACGGCTGGTCGGTTAGTGCGGCGTACAAGGTGGTGCGTTTCAGCTGCCCCAGGGCATCGTAGTCGTTGCTTTGAACCTGGCCGAGCACATCCTGGTACTCCAGCAGACGGCTGCGATAGCTGTAGTCGTAACGCATCTCGAAAGGCGCAGCCTCGCCCTCAACCCAGCGCCTTTCCACTTTCACGTCCCCATTACTGAAATGATCCCGAGTCAAGCGCAGGTCAGGGATTTCACAGTCGATCAAGCGCGCATTTTGTGGATCGTGGGTGAAGCGGGTGGTGACGCCGCCGACCGTACGCACCGTAGGCTGCTCGCTGAGGCTGGGCTGGTACTCGTAATGGACACGCTCGCCGCTGGGCATGGTTACCCAGCACGGCTTGCGCTGGCCGGGTCCGTACTCGAAGCGCTGCAGGCGCCCCCCGGTCGTGGCGCTGATACGCCGGTTCAGGCCGTCGAAGCCTTGTTCACCCAGTAGTTGATCGCCGCCGCGGCTGCTCGATACGCTGATACGCGTGGGCAGGTCTTCGCGGCTATGGGCGGCAAAGCTTCGCCGCACTTGGGCAGCATCGGGCAGGGTGTGGATCACCAAGCGCTCGAAGGCGTCATAGGTGTATCGATTGACACGCTGAGGTTTGCCCGCCATGCCTACGCTCTCCTCGAACAGGCGCCCGAGCCCGTCGTACTGATTGCGTTGCAGGCTGATGGCGTCAGCTGGCTCCAGCTTGCCAGGCGCAAAGCGTTCTATACGCGTGGGTTTATCGAACAGGTTGAGCCACGTAACGGTGATACCGCTGGAGACGAGGTTCCCCTGCTCGTCGAGTACCTCACGCCATTGGGTGATAACAGGGCCTTTGGAAGCAGGGGTACCGACGGGGTCAGTGCGCGTGTACTCGCGCACGCCGTCTGGCCCAACCACGCAGTCCTGCTCGCCCCAGTCGTCGTACTCGAACGTGCTGGTCAGTTCCAGCTGCTGATCGCCGAGCCAGTCGATTTCGGTTTGCGTCTGCATCTGACCCAGTGCGTCGTACCCGGCGCGGTAGGTCTGGCGCAGCGTTTCGCCGAGCAGAGGGTGATCGACGTCCATGCGCTGTTCCTCGACCACCCGGTTCAGGCCGTCCAGATAGGTGATGGTCTTTACGCCCTTGACGTCAAACTGCCACTGTTCGGGCACACCGTTAGCGGAATCTCGCAAGAAATACGTATAGCGTCGAGTGGCTTCGTGGGGTTTGCCCGGCGCTACCGTCTCTTGGGTCACCCGTTGCAACGCGTCGTACTCGTAACGGATTTCGACGTCATTGTCATCGCGGTTGAGCAGCGGCTGGCCGGTGTGCAGCGAATGCTCCAGGGTGGTCTGCTTGACCTCACCGTCGTACCCGGTCAGCGTCTCAAGCGTGTGCAAGACGCTCTGCCGGGTGTAGGTGCTCAGTGGCGTAGAGTAGTCATAATGGGTGACGGTATCGAGGGTCGCTTCGGGTGGATCCTCCGGTCCTGCGGGGTACTGCACGGTTTTTTCCCTCACCCGCCCCATACAGCTGGCTGCCTGATGTTCGTACTCATAACGCGTGCACTCCAGCCAGCGCTCGCCATCGTCCACATCGACCAGCGTTTCGCTTTCGACTTCGAACCACGGCACCGTCAACCTTGGACCGGGCTGCTCGGCGTCGTCAAGCGGCGCATAGGCCACATAGCTGAAACGTTGGCTGAGCACCGGTGCCAAGCCCTGCCCGTCGCTGGCCGGATAGGTGGTCGTGCTTTTGAGGTGCCGCACAAAGCCACTGGGGTCGTGCGGATGCCCTTCTTGCTCCGCCGCCTGGAACCATTCGTTGCGCACCTCGATGCCGTTGGCTTCCTTGCGGGTCAAGACGTTGCCATGGTTATCGTAGGTACTGATAACCGATTCCGAACGCGCGGGTACTTCGCTGCCGACCACCACCCACCGGCGCGTTTCCTCGGTGGGCAACTGGAACGTGGGCGGCTGGCGGTGGAAGCCACCTGCGTTAATGGTGTATCCCGTGGCAGAGGTTTGTTGGCAATTGCCTTGCAGGGTCTTTACTTCAGTCAGCAGATGGTAACGGTTGAAGGTGCGGGTGATGCTACGAATCTCCTGGCCTTCCTGTTTCCAGACCTCCACGCTCTGATACTCGTAGGTATCGCTGTCGGCGAGTTTGTAGAGGTTATCCAAGCCATCGTCGCGCCATGGCAGCGATGTGCCGCCACCTATGAAGTTGTGCGCGCCAGGGTAGCGGTAGTCCACATCCACCAAAGGCTGCCCTGCCCCGGGTTCGATTTGATGCCGGGTGACCCGGGGAAGCGGCGAAGGCCGGCCGCTGCCAGCAGGGAATTGGTGACCGGCATCAGCGTATGAGAGCATTTCCACTGCTCCCGTTGGCGTAGTCACACGGCTCAGACAGAGGTGCCCGTGTGTACGTACGTACATCATATCCCACCGCGCCTGTTCGACCTGCTTGCCCTGCGCTTCGCCCAATACACTGATGCGCTCGACCCGTTGATCATCCTCCTTGAGCTGCATGTCGTAGGTGACCAGGGGCGCTCCGTCTGCACCGACGAACGGGTGCAGCTTCAACACGACGGCATTGGCCGTGCGAGCGGTCTGGAACAGGATACGGCGCTTGCCATCGTTCTGCTGAGTGTCGTCACTGATGGAGTCGAGTACCGGATGCTGGCTGTTGAACAGCCGATACGTGAAAGCCAGGCTCTGGCCCTGGGCCGAGAACAGCCGAGCCGGCAAGAATACCGGGGCCTGGTTACTGCCTTGGCGAGTCAGTATCTCTACCAAGCCCGAGCGGTGCTCAATCCTGAAGGCATCATCACTGTCACGATAGACCTTGAAATTGACCAGTTTCTGCTCTGCCAGCACCATCGGCTGCGCATTCCGGTCGGTGATGCGGTACGTTTCGCCTGTGCCCAAGGCCAGCACCTGGTTATCCGGTGTGTACTGGGATAACTGGAGCGTCCAGCCAGCGCCGTAGCCGGAGTCGATGATATTGAGGGGCGAGAATGACAACGTCGGTGTGAATTCCGGGCCCAGCAACGTATTGGCACAGAGGTCGGGGAGTTCGATCTTCATCGTGTATTGCCCGGTGCGCGGATCGACACCGCCCTGGATGAAGCTCATGAAGTTGAAGGCGTTGGAATGGAGTGAGTGCTTGACGGACATGGTGCCCCCCCGGCCTTGGCGGTAACAGTGGGTTGGATGCTATGGGAGATTACGAATCTTTACGCAGCTGAGTTGATGCTCCCATGGAGGAACGAAGGAAGAAATCACTTCTTTTTTAAGTAATTGGACACCCGCTACCACAATACCGCGGACCGGCGTGTCTCGCACTTCAGTCATTTTTACCCACCGGGTGGTCGTCGGATGTTTTATCGTTTCGACGTGGGCAGTCCAATTGTTTTCAAAGGGCGGAAACACAGGCTTCACAGGCACCTCTTTACAATCAACTTGATCATAGAACCGTATCTCCACCGCCGAGGCGACGTTGCTCATGGAAAAATAATCCGAGTTCCTCTTACAACCGTGATCTTCTAATGTATAGGTGTGCATCGAATAACTTGGCGCCGGTATCGGGATGGAACAGGAATTGACAGGTGCCTGGTTTTCATAACGCTCAGCAATCAGCAACCTGCCGTAGTCTTGTGCAGCTACCGCATCGGTCCCATGACTACACGCCTGGAGCAGCGATAGCACTGGCACCATCAAGTACTGGATTTTCATCGTCGACCCCTTTCATTCAAGCGTTATTATGCAAGGTCAATACGGCGCGCTGGGGCGCGTTCAGAACGTGCGGCGAAACGCTGACGTGATCAAAGTAATTACGGTGCTCAGGCTTACTGGTTGACAAGTAACTGAAGCGACGGTAGTGGCTGTTGCCATTTTCGTCACGCAGCAACACGACCAGCGATGGTGTCAACCACCGCTTTACCCAATCCAGGAGAGTGAGCCTGTAAACATCTTCCCGGCGCAAGTTCACCAGCACCAATGACCCAGAGGCATACCACCGTCGATCAACTGGCAGCGCGTCCAACTCAAGATCTTTGCGAACGGATTCCATGACAGTATCAAACTCTACAGTCTCAGGGTAAGGTTCAAGAGAGTCATGGAAAATCAGCCCTGTGTAGCTGAACATCCGGTCATGCTGGCTGGGCCCTTCCCACGTGATCATCGATATGTTCGGTGTTGTAAGCGGTGACACCTGATTTCCTTCCATACCCAGCACTTCACAGGATACGAATTTGGCGTGCGCGTAGCGGAACGTCCAGTAATCAATGGTCGTCAGGAAAAAATCGAAATCATCTTGCTCATTATCGCCGCCCCCGCCATCGACCCGTTGGCGCGTGAAACTGTAGTCGTTCTCGAGCACCTGCAACTGCGCCGCCGACACTTCGATCCTCGCGTTATGCACGGTGGTGTCGGTGGAATAATGCATCTGTTTGGAATCGGCCTGGAAACCCGCATAGAATTGCCGGGTCTGCCCAGCGCCCGCTCGGCAGTGCAAGTACAGGTAAACAATGCTTTCGCGGTTAGTGACTGCACGCCGGGGCGCGGCAGCCGCCGCGCGCCCGTTCGCCAGGTGAAAGCGATTGGGTCGGGTACTGACCGCCCAGAGTTCAGGATCGCCCAGTTCGATGCCTTCGCGTTCCAGGGCAAGCGTGCTCACGCGCTCAGGCGTGCGTTCGTGGTAAAGCCCCAGCGTTGCCAATTCGGTCACGCTCAAGGGATAGTCCTTACCATTGACCTGAGCTGTCTCGACATAGACTTCCAGTTCCAGCTGCTGGAAGCCATTGTTGAATTGGCGGCCCTGGCGGTTGCCATCCTGGCCGCTCATGACCCTGACCGTGAACTGATTCAGCTCTTTCCAACTGCCTTCCATTTCCAGGTCGCTATGCTGCACAACGCTATGGCCGCTGGCGAACACCACGCCATTACTCACCACCTCACACGTCACCACGCTGGTGCCACTGTGCTGGCCACGGCTGGAGAAGGCGCCAGTCTGGTCAACTTCGCCCTCCCCTGATAACACACGCCAGCGGCGGTCGGCGCCTGGCATGAACTGCACGGGCTCACTCAGTTGCGCAGTTTGCCCATGTTGTACATTCGCCACATGGGCTGGGTACAGGCTCAAAAGCGGCTGGCTATTGACCATCACCAATGCCGCATCGCGAGCTTGTCCGGCGTGCGCCTGCACCTGTTGTACGACCAGTGGCCGTACGCCAGGCCCGCGGTCGGGTACGAACAGCGCACGGTGCTGGTCCTGGTCGGACAACTCACCGTGAAACGGTTCGAGCAACGACCACTGCACCCCTTGTGCATCCTTCTGCCAGCCAGCCAAAGGAATCACCTCCTGTTGGTCTGGCCAGTAACTCGCAGCGTTGGGAAACGTCGCTAGCGACTCGAAACTCACTTGCAGGCGAGCGGAGGCGACGAAGACCTCGCCCGGCTTTGTGCCATCGAGCTCGGCGGTCACCACCACGGTCAGGCTCTGGTGGCCAATGTCCTGGGGGCTGGGCGCACTGTAGCGCCCCTTTGAGTCGATCTGCCCATGCCCTTGCGGCAAGTGGCTGTGCAGGCTTACTGCATGCCAACGGCTAGCGCTTACGGCCCTGCCCTGGCCGTCATGCAAGGTAAAACTCAGCGCCTCGCCCGCCTTGATAACCGCTTCGGCGGGCTCCACCGAATAGGTGGTAACCAGCGGGTCGATATTGCCCAGCACCAGCATGTCGAAGGGCTCATGGCGCTCGGCCTCCACGAAGGCATAGGTGCCAGGAAACAACAGGCTATTGAGTATTTCCAGTTGTTGACCGTCTGCATACCTGGTCAACGAACGGTCCAACAGCAAACTGGCTGAGTAGTTACCATCGGGGATCAGGTAAGGGTAACTGCTGTCGGGGTAGTAGCCGTCGGCACTGTTGGCACTCACACGAATGAACACCAGTACCGCGCCATCGCCCTGATTGACAGCCTGACTCAACTTGGCGCCCGGCGCTGCCTGGGTGCGGATGATGAAACGCCGTGGGCTCAGTGGGTGATAGCCTTGAAGATCAACAATCCCCAGATCGAACTGGGTCATGCGTGCAGGCAGGCCATGAAACCAGGTTTCAAGCGCTGTCACCAGTTGCTCGTTGAGGGTTGGCTGGTCTTGCAGCAAACTGCAGCGCAGGCTGCTGCCATGGGCGAGGTCCAGGCTAACCCGGCCATGGCGATCGACCTCGCCTGTGACCAGCATCAGGTCCAGGTCAATCTCCAGGGTATAGCCCATGGCCTCGGTCACGTTGAACGTGTTGATCAAGGCGCCATCGCTCAGTTGCACGGTGGTGCAGCGCCCTGCGATCAGGTTCATGATCAAACGCGCCCGCGAATTGCTCAAAGAAGCGTTGATGAACGACAGTCGCGGTGCACCGAACTCCAGTCCCTCCAGCTCGATGACCGCCGCACGCGCGCCGGTGAACGCCAGCTCATCGTTGAAGGGCGGCAGAAAGCTCAGTGTATCCAAGCGCTGTTGATACTGTTGCATCAGCAAGCGGTTAAGCCTGGACCGGCTATAGGCCGCCACTGCACCCCAGCCCAAGGTCGCGGAACCTTTACCCAGCCGCTCAAGCATTTGTCTTTTTGAATAGGCCATGATCTATCCTCGTGGATCTATGTCTGAGTGCGTTGTGGTTTCGGACCCGACCCATACCGCGTCCGGCCAACGCTCATCGAGCACCACAATCAGGTGCCCTTCCAAAAGACCGAAGGGGGAGTCCAGGTCGGCGAACACCAGCAGGAAACGCTCACCATCGTTCGAGCCTGGCTCATAACGGCCACGCTGCACGAAATGGCCCGGTCCGAGGGCCACGCGCCAATTCACGTCGGCCATGGGCTGCCCATTGAACATCGCAGTGAACTGCCGACGCCCGGCAGCCAGTGGCGTACACGTCAGGGTGAGGCTCGATGGTTTTTGCCGGACCAGCACATGCAGTGAGCGCTCCTGCCCGCTGGTCACGTCGCGCACTTGTACCTCGTCCAGCACATAGTGCAGGTCCGCGACCTGGGCACCGGCGATGTAGGTGCGCTTGAACGGCGCCCCTTCCACGACGTCCAAGGTACCGCTGCCTGGACGCGGGTTGATGATTTGCCACTCAAGCTGCTCGCCGGTGGTCCCGGCCGACAACTCCACCTGATCTTCCGACCAACACACCTGGATCAACGGATTGACGGTCAGTGCGTGAGGCAACACGGTGATCAAGCCAACCTGCTGTATTGCGGTGGAGGGTTGAGTGACGGTTATCCTTATCTTCACCCCATTCTCGTCAATCGCATGCCGTGGCGGCGCCGTGTAGACACCGGTG
Source organism: Pseudomonas sp. UBA5666 (assembly GCF_002420785.1). NCBI lineage: Bacteria > Pseudomonadati > Pseudomonadota > Gammaproteobacteria > Pseudomonadales > Pseudomonadaceae > Pseudomonas > Pseudomonas sp. UBA5666. Next base: position 44,080 of record NZ_DIIQ01000034.1, read on the forward strand.
GTCGGGTCGATTCTGCCGGGCTCGCCCCGCTCGCCCGGCAAGATTGCAACGCTCCAACGCACACCGACCTGTGGGGGATAGACGCGAAACACATGGGATGCACCTGCCGCCAAGTGGACATTCTCGTCGATCAAGCGAAAAGCGTCGGCGCCTTGTGCCTTGACGAAGGCCGCCAGTCCATGGGGGTACTCGGCGTGCTCCACGAACAACGACGTGCCCCCGGGCAGCAAGGCGGTGGCCAACAACTGCTCTGGAACATAGGCCGTCAGGTTGCGTGAAAGCCCTTCGAGTATGGCCTGCTTGAGGACCAACCCGGCGGCGTGTTCGATTTGCGCCACCTCAGCTGCCGGCAAGGTGGGCATGCCCGATACTGGGGTGACTTCGCCGATAACACCCAAGGGCCAGTGGAAATAGCCCAGCAATAGCCCACCGGCGTCCTCGGCCGGGGTCGCCAGGCACAGGTCGAAGCGGTGCGACATGGTGAACGCAAAGGTTACTGCCAGCAGTTGCGGATACTGCGAGTCATGCCGGGTATAGGAGCACTTCAGCGCGAACTGCGAACGCCATGTCATCTGCACCCCGTCGTCGTCGAACAACGCGCCCAAGGGCTCGATTCCGCCCGCCGCCGGCACTTCGAATGCTTCGCAGTTGAACATGAAATCACGTGTGCGCACCTGCCTACGAGCCCCGCGCAGCACACCGGAGGTCGCCCGCATCTCAGTCAATACCTGGCCCGCGTGGGTATAGCTGAACGCGGCAGCATCGAACATCCCAGTCAAGCCATTGGCGTAGGCCGCCCGGTGCAGGACGCGCCTGGACAGCAACACGCAGGCATTGGCTGGCACATCGCCGGGCAGGTCGTCGGGCAGCAGGAACGGAAAATTCGACCGGTCGCTAGTGTAGTGGTCAACTCATCCC
>NZ_DIIQ01000033.1:0-2333 GCF_002420785.1 Pseudomonas sp. UBA5666
GCAAGAGCAAGAGCAAGAGCATCTATAGTGGGGATGATAACGTCTAAACTTGCCGCTATACATAGCCTGTGTAGTGTTCAAGGAGTGTGCTAGCGTTAACTAATTTTGAAGTTATATTTGCTAGTGCAAGAGCAGAGAGCTTTGATTTTCGGTTATGTCATATTCCAAGTATTAGGCAGCGCTATTAGCAGGACGAACATGCGGCGCCATCAAGTCAAGCGCTTGATACTGTGGCAGTTCCTACAACACTCGCCCTTGTACGTATTCCAGTGACGAAAACGTGCCAGCGCACTGGACGGCTCCAGGATCTGAGCCTCACTGCCCATTACGGTAACAACATTGCAGGCCCCGACCTCACCCCTCCAATCGCTTCAACCCTTCCAGACAGGTGGCCAGATGATAAGGCGTAGTCGACGGCATATCATGCCGGCTGACATCGCCTTGCCCGTCCCGGCATTCATACCATCCCGCTTGCCGCAAGAACCGCCCCTGCAGGGCCTGCAACAGCTTGGGCAGCTTTACATCGGCATCAGGGCGCAATGCCAGGGCCCTGGCGTATTCGGCCTGTGCCCAGATCCGCTGAGTCGCATCCAGCACATGCCCTTGCACATCCAGCATCGCCAGCACCGCCTCGTCCTTCACGCCATGGTGCTCGGCAAAAACAAAGCCCCGCTCAATGGACGCATGCAACGCCGTCCCACGCAGCAGCGGCGAAGTGTGCAGCAAATAGAACCACTCGAACTGATGACCCGGCTCGAACCAGTTATCCACAGTGCCCCGGGGCTTTTCCAGCATCACCCCGTGGGCAGGGTCGATGAAGTGGGCCTGCATCGCTGTGCATAACTGTAGAAGCGATTGCTGCACAGCCTGATCATCACGCACGGCCAACACCTGCAAGAAGGCCTCTGCCAGGTGCATCTGCGGGTTTTGCAGCGCGCCACTGCCCAGGTTGCCCCAGTCTTCACCCAGACTGGCCTCGTACAAGCCATCATCCCGGGCAAAGCGATGCTCGATGACGTCCAGCGCACCAGCCAGGGTGGAGGCCACCAGGCTGTCGCGGACCTGGCCCCAATAGTGCGCGCAGGCGAAGACGATGAACGCGTGGGTATAGAGGTCCTTGCGTCGGTCCAGCGGTTTGCCCTGGGCGTCGATGCTGTAGAACCAGCCACCGTGCTCGGGGTCATGAAAGTGCTTTTGCAAGGAGCGGAACAATGCCGCGGCGCGTTCGGCCGCGCCCGGTTGACCGATGCGGCTGCTGAACAGGTACAACTGGCGTGCGCAAGCCATGGCCCGATAGCGCTGCACCGGCAGCGGCTGATGCTCGGCGTCCAGGGCCTCGTAAGGCAACGCCATCTCGGTGTTCCAACCTGGCCCCTGCCATAGGGGCACGATGCACGCGGCAAAGTGCTGATTGAAGCGGGTCAGTTCGGGCAGGGTAGGGCGGGGGTTGGACATCTTGGCGCTCGTCGCTGTCGGGCAGGGCGCCATGGTAGCAGAAGTCGGGTCTGCCGAGCCCGTCAGCCGGGGTTGCCGAGCCCTTGCCAGTGCCGCGCACCGACGAAAATGAAGCGCAGCTGCTGGGTGATCTTCTCCTGAGGGGTCAACGCCTGCGGCTCACCCCTTTCCGGCCTGTCGATCAATTCGGGCAAGGTGGCGAACACGGTCTTGACCACCAGGTCCGCCATGACGGTAAGCGCCGCATTGTCCAGGTGCTGCCAACGCTGCATCCGGGCCAGGTCGGTGGCCAGGTCAGCGGTAATGTTTTCCCGCAATTGGGCGATGGCCTGGCGCACGGGCTGCGACCCTCCGTACTGCTCCCGTGCCAGGAATAGAAACTGGGCGCGGTGGGCAGCGACTACATCGAGAAATATACGAACTGACGCATCCGTGATACCGCCCAGCTCGAACTCGTTGTGCCGCACCAGCCGGATGGTCTGGCGGAAGGTATCGTCCACCTCATTGACCAGTGCCAGGCCCAGTGCATCCATGTCCGGGAAATGCCGGTAGAAACCGGTGGGCACGATGCCGGCCGCCTTGGCCACTTCGCGCAAGCTGATGCTGCCAAAGCCACGACCACTCTCCATGAGCAGGCAGGCGGCATCGAGCAGGGCCTGGCGGGTCTGTAGCTTCTGTTCGGCACGCGGCAACATGATGCAGGTTTCTATAAAGGGTGGCTGGGCACTCTAGTTAAAAAAACGAAGCCCGGTCAATGGACCGGGCTCGAAGGGGGAGGTCAGGTAGACGACAGCGCGGTGCGTCTTCCATAAGGTCAGCTCACCCGTGCCGTTTGCGACAAGCGATCTGCACCGCCCTCGGCAACACGGGCGCTGCGC
>NZ_DIIQ01000033.1:2503-44288 GCF_002420785.1 Pseudomonas sp. UBA5666
CACGGGCGCTGCGCTCGATCAACCGGTCGGAGCCGCCTTCGGCGAGTGTTTCAAGTGGTTGGATGGTTTGAACAGCGCTCGAACGCGATTCGGCCGTCAGGTGCTGCTCGGCACCTGGCAGGGCGAACGCATTGGCTGCAAGCAAGGAAAAGGTGAGGGTCAACAGGTGGCGTTTCATGATTCGGTGCTCCTCTGCGGGGCTGGAAAGTGGGTGTGTAGCCAATGCTACGCCTCGCACCTGCACAGAGAAGTTCATCCGGGTAATGGTAAAAATCGACCCCATTGATATCAGGCGTCAAAGGCTCTATTCAGAGCCTTGCAGGGCCGCCGGCGGGCTTGATGGTAGGGGTGCGTAAGGGATGCACCGAGTGAGCATGACGAGCCAAACGCACCCAGACGCGGGAAATTCTTGGCTATCCTCCCCCTGAGATAAAACCCTCACGCCTTTCATCAGTCCCAGATACATGACCCCTCACCGCTACGCTTGTTTTCGCCTTGCCGCATGGAGACTCACGCAATGACGCGCCCCGCCAGAATCATCCTCTGGACCCTGACCACACTGCTGACCGTGCTGGCAATCCTGGTCGTGGTGATTGCCACCTTCGACTGGAACCGTGTCAAGCCGCTGCTCAACGAGAAGGTGTCCGAGGCCTTGCATCGGCCCTTCGCCATCAACGGCAACCTTGCAGTGCACTGGCGCACCGAGCCTGAAGAAGGGGGCTGGCGGGCATGGATACCTTGGCCGCATTTCACGGCTGAAGACCTCACCCTGGGCAACCCGGACTGGCTCAAAGAGCCGCAGATGGTTGCACTGGAGCGCGTGGAGTTTCGCCTGTCGCCGCTGCCCCTGTTGTTTCACCAAGTCAGCATCCCGCGCATCAACTTGACCAAGCCGACTGCCAGCCTGACACGCCTGGCGGACGGCAGGGCCAACTGGAACTTCGACTTCGGCCCGAAAGACGAAAACGAAGCACCGTCCAAATGGGAAATGGACATCGGTGCGATTGGTTTCGACCAAGGTAACGTCAGCTTCGACGACCAGACGCTCAATGCTCGCATGAAGGTCCAGATCGATCCGCTGGGTAAGCCCATTCCGTTCAGCGACATCGTGGGCAAGGCCACGGCCGAGAAGTCGGCGCCTGCACAGGACTATGCATTCGGCCTCAAGGCGCAGGGGCGCTACAAGGATCAGCCCGTGTCCGGCACTGGCAAGATCGGTGGCCTGCTGGCACTCAAAGCATCCGATCAACCCTTCCCACTGCAAGCGGATGTGCGCATCGCCGACACCCATGTGGTACTGGCCGGTACCCTGACCGATCCGCTCAACCTGGGTGCACTCGACCTGCGACTGCGCCTGTCGGGCGCGAGCCTTGGCAATCTGTTCCCGTTGACCGGCGTGACATTGCCTGACACCCCGGCATATTCCACCGATGGCCACCTCAGCGCCAACCTGCACGCTGAGCAGGGCGCCACCTTCAAGTACCAAGGGTTCAATGGCAAGATCGGTGACAGCGACATTCATGGTGACCTGGCGTACGTCGCCAGCAAGCCTCGGCCCAAGCTCACGGGCAAGCTCGTTTCCAACCAGCTCCTGTTCAAGGACCTGGCGCCACTGATCGGCGCTGACTCCAATGCCGAGCAGAAAGCCCGTGGCGGTGCCAGCAAGCAGCCGTCCGACAAGGTCCTGCCGGTCGAGGAATTTCGTACCGACCGCTGGCGCGCCATGGATGCCGATGTCACCTTCACCGGCAAGCGCATCGTGCACAGCGAGCAGCTTCCCTTCAACGACCTGTCGGCCCACGTGATCCTGGAAGACGGCCTGCTGCGCCTGGAGCCTTTGAGGTTTGGCGTAGCGGGCGGCAATCTGGCATCGCGCATCCGCCTGGACGGCCGCAACGTTCCGTTGCAGGGGCGTGCACGGCTGACCGCCAGGGGATTCAAGCTCAAGCAGCTGTTCCCTTCTTTCGCGCCGATGCAAAGCAGCTTTGGCGAGCTCAATGGGGATGCCGACATTACCGGTAGCGGCAACTCCGTGGCAGCACTGCTCGGTAGCGCCAATGGCGACCTGCGCATGCTGGTCAACGATGGCGCCATCAGCCGCAGCCTCATGGAAATCGCAGGGTTGAACGTGGGCAACTACATCGTCGACAAACTGTTCGGTGATGAAGACGTGAAGATCAACTGCGCCGCTGCCGATGTCGGTATCAAGGATGGCCTTGCCAGCACGCGTCTGTTCATTTTCGATACCGAGAACGCGATCATCTACATCAACGGCACCGCCAACTTCGCCAATGAGCGCCTGGACCTGAAGATCACACCGGAATCCAAGGGGCTGAGGCTGTTCTCCCTGCGCTCGCCGCTGTATGTGCGGGGAGCTTTCGCCAAACCGAGCGCCGGGGTGCAGGCCGTACCGCTGGCGCTGCGCGGTGCCGGCATGGTTGCCCTTGGGGTGGTCGCGGGGCCTGCGGCCGGTCTCCTGGCGCTGGTCGCGCCCAGCAGTGGTGATGATCCCAACCAGTGCACACCGTTGTTGCAGCAGATGAAGGAAGGCAAGGCGCCGGCGGCCGTCAAAGGCCGCAAGTGATGGAAGACGATGGGCGCGGCGGTTCAGATGTCCTGCCGCGCCCTGTGGCCCTGTTAGTTGCCGAGCTGGAATGCTGGGGCTGCGCAGCAGCCCCGACCCTCTGAGCTGCCGAGCTGGAAACCCTTGGCGCTGCGTGGCCTGGCAGCCAGCCCAGCACCTCGGCGGGACCGATCACAGGGTTCAGTAACTCAAAGGTCTGGGACAAGACAGTCGGCGCTTCACAATCACCGAGGCTGGGAACGGTCCGATCAGGGCGCCGGACCGACCACAATGGGCTGCGAAGCAGCCCTGCGTGACGAGCATTACCGCATCAGCGGCCTTGCGTGTTGCGATTGGCCTTACAGACCGTCGAGCAGGTCGGACATGTCATCGGCGTGCTCTTCTTCTTGCGCCAGAATGTCTTCGAAGATACGGCGAGTGGTCGGGTCCTTGTCGCCGATGTACTGGATGATCTCGCGGTAGCTGTCGATGGCGATACGCTCGGCCACCAAGTCTTCCAGGACCATTTCCTTGAGGGTCGCACCTGCCACGTACTGGGCGTGGGAGTTCTTGCTCAGGTTGTCCGGGTTGAAGTCAGGCTCACCGCCCAGTTGCACGATACGCTCGGCCAGCTTGTCGGCGTGTTCGGATTCCTGGTTGGCATGCTCCAGGAATTCTTCGGCAGCCACACTGGCCTTGACGCCAGAAGCCATGAAGTAGTGACGCTTGTAGCGCAGGGTGCAGACCAGCTCGGTGGCCAGCGAATCGTTGAGCAGCTTGATGATGCGCTCGCGATCGGCATTGTAGCCTTCGGTCACTGCACCATTTTCCACATGCTCGCGTGCACGCTGGCGCAGGGTCTGGATATCGGTCATTTCAGTCGTGTTCATGTTTCATCTCCGAAAAGCATCAGGTAGTCGTAGTCAGGTAGCGGAAGCCTTACGCGCCTTTGACGGCCTCGCGGTCTTCTTCACGTTGTTTGCAGGTCTTGAAACCCTTGGCATCCACATGGCCGGTGGCATCGAAGCGCACGTAGTACGGCTGCTGCTTGCCGTCGCGGTTGAGGATGTAATCGTTGCAGGTGCCGCCATTGGGCAGGTCGATGACATTGGACGGGCTGCCGCCGATGGCGATCACGCGCTGCATGGTCATGCCATTTTCGACCTGCTTGACCAGGGGCTCGTTGCGGTAGGTCACATAGTCCACCGGGTTTTCCGGGCGGCTGCCGCATGCCGCCAGGGTGGCGCTGGCCAGAAGGATTGCCAGAGTCTGCTTGAACATCGTCCCGCTCCTTGCACAAAAGGGTATGTGCAGGTTTTGAACCTCACGCAGCGCCAGGAGTTCGATCGAGCTAGCCAATTGCCTGCGTGCAAATGGTTGTCGTGCGCTTGATGGCAAACCGGGCCTCGCGCCAGGCTTGTCTACACTGCTGGTGTCACCGTGCGTTGGGCGCGGGCTCAGGAGAACACGACATGAAACGGCTGCACATTCCGTTGCTGATGGTCGCGCTGATGTTCAGCGCCCAGGGCTTTGCGGCAACTACTACCCAGCAGGAAAAGATGAAAACGTGCAATGCAGATGCCACGGCGCAATCGCTCAAGGGCGACGCCCGCAAGGCCTTCATGAGTACGTGCCTGAAGAAACAGGTGCCACCCACCCAGCAGGAAAAAATGAAGACGTGCAATGCCGACGCCACTGCCAAGGTGCTCAAGGGTGATGAGCGCAAGGCGTTCATGAGTGACTGCCTGAAGAAGAAATGATCGGTGCCTATGCCTGCAGGCCTAACGCTGGCAGACTGCGGATCTTCTTCGCTGGCTGCCGCTGAGGCTGTATGACCTTCACCCCCCGCCAAGTCACCCTGGCAAGTTTGATCATCGTATTCGCAGGCTTGCTGATGGCATTGCCGTTGAAGCTGCTGCCCAGCCTGCTGGCAGGCCTGCTGGTGTTCGAACTGGTCAACATGCTCACGCCGCGCCTGCAGCCGTTGATTGCCGGGCAGCGTGCGCGCTGGCTGGCAGTGGCGCTGCTGGGGACGCTGGTGGTGATCAGCCTTGCGCTGTTGATCGCCGGGGCATTCAGCTTCCTGTTGCATGAAGCGGAAAATCCAGGCGCTTCGCTGGACAAGTTCATGGCGCTGGTGGAGCGGGCACGCGGCCAGTTGCCGCCGTTCATCGAGGGCTACCTGCCGGCCAGCGCGGCAGAGTTCAAAGTGGCGATCGGCGACTGGATCAAGAGCCACCTCAGTGATTTGCAACTGGTGGGCAAGGGCATGGCGCACATGTTCGTGACCCTGCTGATCGGCATGATCCTGGGGGCTATCGTCGCCCTGCAGCGCATACCCGACATCTCTCGGCGCAAGCCACTGGCTGCCGCCCTGTTCGAGCGCCTGAGCCTGCTGGTCCAGGCGTTTCGCAACATCGTTTTCGCCCAGATCAAGATTTCCCTGCTCAATACCGCATTCACCGGCATCTTCCTGGCCGTGGTGCTGCCGTTGTTCGGGGTGCATCTGCCGCTGACCAAGACCTTGATCGTGCTGACGTTCCTGTTGGGTCTGCTACCGGTCATTGGCAACCTCATGTCCAACACCTTGATCACCATCGTGGGGTTGTCGTTGTCGGTGTGGGTGGCTGCGGCGGCGTTGGTCTACCTGATCGTCATCCACAAGGTGGAATACTTCCTCAACGCCAAGATCGTCGGGGGGCAGATCAGGGCCAAGGCTTGGGAACTGCTGTTGGCGATGCTGGTGTTCGAAGCGGCGTTCGGCCTGCCGGGGGTGGTGGCAGGGCCGGTCTATTACGCCTATCTCAAGAGCGAGCTGCGCAGGATGGAGCTGGTATGAATGCGGCCATGACGGCCCTGCTCAGGGCATAGCAGGGCCGGCGTCAGGCTTGGTCAGGCGGTGTTGACCAGCGCCACCGCCAACGAGGGGCGACCCAAGCGCCCCTTACCCCGGTCATTTCGTCACGCGCCGTAGCGCTTGCGTGCCTCGATGGCCAGCCCACTGCCGATGCTGCCAAAGATGTTGCCTTCCACATGACGTGCATTGGGCAACATCGCCGCCACGCTGTTGCGCAGGGCTGGAATGCCGCTGGAGCCGCCCGTGAAAAATACCGTGTCGACCTGGCCCTGGCTGACCCCGGCCTTGGCCAGCAAGTCCGTGACACTGGCCCGCACCCGTTCCAGCAGGCTTTCGATGGCCATCTCGAACAAGCTGCGAGACAGGTCCACGCCAAGGCCGGGTTCGATGCGGCCGAGGTCGACATGACGACTGGGCTGTTCGGTCAGCTCGATCTTGCTGGCTTCCACTTCCATGGCCAGCCAATGCCCGGCGCGCTCCTCGATGAGCTTGAACAGCCGATCTACGCCGAGGGTGTCCTCGATGTCGTAGCGCATGTTGCCCAGGGCCAGCTGCGACTTCTGTGAGTACAAGGCGTTGATCGTGTGCCAAGTGGCCAGGTTCAGGTGATAGCTGGTTGGCATCAAGGCACCGCTTTTCATGCGGCTGCCATAACCGAACAGCGGCATCACCCCTTGCAGGCTCAGCTGCTTGTCGAAGTCCGTGCCGCCGATGTGTACGCCACCGGTCGCAAGGATGTCGCTCTGGCGCTCGGCTACCGCGTGCCGCTCAGGCGACAGCCTGATGAGGGTGAAGTCGGAAGTACCGCCGCCGATATCGACGATCAGCACCAGTTCCTCCCGGCTGATGCCCGACTCGTAGTCGAACGCCGCAGCGATGGGCTCGTACTGGAACGACACGTCCTTGAAGCCGATCTTGCGTGCTACCTCGGCCAGCGTGTCCTCGGCTTCCTGGTCGGCTGCCGGGTCCTCGTCGACGAAGAATACCGGGCGGCCGAGTACCACCTGATCGAACTCACGGCCGGCCTCGGCCTGCGCGCGGTTTTTCAGCTCACCGATGAACATGCCCAGCAGGTCCTTGAACGGCAGTGCGCTGCCCAGCACGCTGGTGTCGTGCTTGATCAACTTGGACCCGAGCAGGCTCTTGAGCGAGCGCATCAGGCGCCCCTCGTAGCCTTCGAGGTATTCGTGCAGGGCCAGCCGACCGTAGACAGGGCGGCGCTCCTCGATGTTGAAGAACACCACCGAGGGCAACGTGATCTTGCCGTCTTCCAGGGCAATCAGCGATTCCGTGCCCGGTCGGTGCCAGCCAACCGTCGAGTTGGAGGTGCCAAAGTCGATGCCAAGGGCGCGGGCCGGGGATACGTCGGACATGGGGAAAAGGCTTCCGGAGGCAAAACGGCCGCGCAGTGTATGCCAGCTGGCGACAGAATCAAGACCGGTCGTCTGCCATGGAGCAACCCCAAGCGGGCCTTGAAAGGCTATGCTTGATCCCTATCTTCTCCAGCAACACGCACATTCTCACTGGTGATCCCTAGATGGACTTCAAAGACTACTACAAGATACTTGGCGTAGAGCCCACAGCGGACGACAAGGCGATCAAGGCCGCGTACCGCAAGCTGGCCCGCAAGTATCACCCTGATGTCAGCAAAGAGCGCGACGCCGAAGACAAATTCAAGGAAGCCAACGAGGCCTACGAAGTGCTGGGCGACGCGCAGAAACGCGCCGAATTCGATGAAATTCGCAAGTACGGCGGCCAGCATGGTCGGCCATTCCAGGCGCCGCCAGGCTGGGAAAGCCGAGGCGGGGCCGGAGGCGGTTTCGAGAGTGGCGATTTTTCGGACTTTTTCAGCTCGATGTTCGGCGGTCGTGGAGGCAACCCGTTCGGGGGCGCCCGTCAACAACAGCGCAGTGCCGGCAGGCGAGGGCAGGACGTGGAGCTTGAACTGGCGGTATTTCTGGAAGAAACCCTGAGCAAGGAGTCCAAACAGATCAGCTTCCAGGTTCCGCAAACCAATGCCATGGGCCAGCGTACGGGGTTCACCACCAAGACCCTGAACGTCAAGATCCCGGCCGGCGTGACCGATGGCGAGCGCATTCGCCTCAAGGGCCAGGGTGCCCCGGGTGTCGGTGGCGGTGCCAATGGCGATTTGTTCCTGACCATCCGCATGGCCCCGCACCCGCTGTTCGACGTCGAGGGGCATGACCTGATCATCACCGTGCCGCTGGCGCCTTGGGAAGCGGCCTTGGGCACCAAGGTGGCGGTGCCCACGCTCGAAGGCAGGATCAACCTGACCATCCGCCCCGACAGCCAGAGCGGGCAGCGCCTGCGGGTGCCAGGCAAGGGCCTGGCCGACAAGCAGGGCCAGCGCGGCAACCTCTATGCACAGCTCAAGGTCGTCATGCCGACCACCTCTGACGAATCTACCCGGGAACTGTGGGCCAAGCTTTCCGAGAAGGCCGCGTTCGACCCGAGGGCACAATGGAGTAAGTGATCATGAGCAGCACCCTGATCGTTCAACTGGACATGCATACCTTGTGTCAGGAAGCCGACCTTACGGCGGACTGTGTGATCGAGATCGTCGAGCACGGCATTGTGGAGCCAACCGGGCGCAGGCCTGAAGACTGGCTGTTCGACGATCAGGCACCGCTGCTGGCAAGGCGCGCGGCCAAGCTGCACCAGGAGTTGGAGCTGGAATGGGAAGGCGTGGCGCTGGCCCTGGAATTGCTCCAGGAGGTGCAGCAGCTGCGCAACGAGAACAGCATGTTGCGCCAGCGCCTGGGCAGGTTCACGCAGATGTGAGGGGAGTCAGGCGCGGGCAGGGCTGGAGCGCTGGCCTGCGCAGCCTTGTGTCACCGGGCAAGGCTGCGTGAAGGCGGCCTTGCCCAGTGTCATGACAGGTCTGGCTCGGCCCCTGGGTTCAGCACCCGCTGCATGAAGGTCAGGTCCAGCCAGCGCCCGAATTTCACCCCCACCTGCGGCATCTGCCCGGTGACCACGAACCCCAGGCGCTCGTGCAGGTGCACAGACGCTGCGTTGCCGCTTTCGATGGCCGCGACCATCACGTGCTTGCCGCAACCTTGTGCGCGCTCGATCAATGCATGCATCAGCGCCGGCCCAAGCCCTTTGCCGCGCTGATCGCTGCGCACGTACACCGAATGCTCGACCGTGTGGCGGAAGCCCTCGAACGGGCGCCAGTCCCCGAACGAGGCGTAGCCCAGCACGTCGGCGCCGTCCACGGCCACCAGTATCGGGTAACCCTGTTGCGCACGGGCGTCGAACCAGGCCTGGCGGTTGGCCAGGTCCACCGGCGTCTCGTTCCAGATAGCCGTGGTGTTGCGCACGGCATCGTTGTAGATGTCGAGGATGGCCGGTAGGTCGGCAGGCAGGGCGTCGCGGATTTCGTGACTCATGGCAGCGTCTCGCTAGGTCGAAGCGTGCAGGTTAAATGGTTACCAGCCCGCGTACACCTTCGGCCTGCATGTTTTCGCCCCGGCCACGCTGTACGATCTGGCCGCGGGCCATGACCAGGTAGTGATCCGCCAATGCTTCGGCAAAATCGTAGAACTGTTCGACCAGCAGGATGGCCATGTCGCCGCGCTGCGCCAGCCGCTGGATCACCGTGCCTATTTCCTTGATCACCGAAGGCTGGATGCCTTCGGTGGGCTCATCGAGAATCAGCAGGCGCGGACGACTGGCCAGTGCCCGGCCAATAGCCAGCTGCTGTTGCTGCCCCCCGGACAAATCCCCGCCACGGCGTTGCTTCATTTGTTCGAGCACAGGGAACAACTCGTAGATGAAGGCAGGCACTTCACGTGCCTCGCGCCCCGGAAAGCGTGACAAGCCCATCAGCAGGTTTTCCTCGACGCTCAGGCGCGGGAAAATTTCGCGGCCCTGCGGTACGTACGCGATGCCGGCCTGCACCCGTTGGTGCGGCTTGAGTGCGGTAATGGGCTTGCCTTCCCATTCCACGCTGCCTTCGCGCACAGGCACCAGGCCCATCAGGCAACGCAGCAACGTGGTCTTGCCCACGCCGTTGCGACCCAGCAGGCAGGTGACCTCGCCCAGCCTGGCTTCGAAGGACAGGCCGCGCAGGATGTGGCTGCCGCCGTAGTACTGGTGCAGCGTATCGATCTTGAGCATGCGAGGCTCCTGAAGTAACCGGTTGTGCGACCCCGGTAGCTCACCGGTGTACGCATGATTAAACGTGCGCTTGCTCAACGACCGAGGTACACCTCGACCACACGATCATCGGCCTGCACCTGCTCAAGCGACCCCTCAGCCAGCACCGAACCCTGGTGCAGCACCGTCACATGGTCGGCGATGCTGCCCACGAACCCCATGTCATGCTCGACCACCATCAGCGAGTGCTTGCCTGCAAGCCCCTTGAACAGCTCGGCAGTGAAGGCGGTTTCGGCGTCGGTCATGCCGGCCACGGGTTCATCGAGCAACAGCAATTGGGGTTCCTGGACCAGCAGCATGGCAATTTCCAGAAATTGCTTCTGGCCGTGGGACAGCAGCCCGGCCTGGCGCGAGGCCAGCCCGTTCAGGCGCACGGTGGTCAGGACTTCGTCGATCCTGTCGCGTTGCTTGCCGCTCAAGCGCGACCTCAGGCTCGCCCACACCGACTTGTCGGTCTTGAGCGCCAGCTCGAGGTTTTCGTACAGGCTCAACGCCTCGAACACCGTGGGTTTCTGGAACTTGCGGCCGATACCCGCCTGGGCAATCTGGTATTCGCTCATGCGCGTCAGGTCGAGCGTGTCGCCAAAGTAGGCACTGCCTGCGCTGGGCCGTGTCTTGCCGGTGATCACGTCCATCATCGTGGTCTTGCCGGCGCCGTTCGGGCCGATGATGCAGCGCAGCTCGCCCACGCCGATATACAGCGTCAGCGCATTGAGCGCCTTGAACCCATCGAAACTGACGCTCACCTCTTCAAGGCTCAGCACGGTGCCGTGCCGCGCGTCCAGGCCAGGTACCCGGGCATGGCCCAGGCCTATGGCGTCACGGCCGGTACCCTGCGGGTCGAAGGCAGGTTCGAGCATGAACTCCGGGTGTACCGGGGGCAGGCCTCTCATGGCTGGCTCCTTTTGTTCCACAGGCCGACCAGGCCCTTGGGCAAGTACAGGGTCACGAGGATGAACAGCGCGCCGAGGAAAAACAGCCAGAATTCCGGGAAAGCCACGGTGAACCAGCTCTTCATGCCGTTGATCAGCCCTGCGCCCAGCAGGGGACCGATCAGGGTGCCGCGCCCGCCCAGCGCCACCCAGACAGCGGCCTCGATGGAGTTGGTGGGCGACATCTCGCTAGGGTTGATGATGCCGACCTGTGGCACGTACAACGCGCCTGCCAGGCCACACAGCATGGCACTGAGCACCCATACCAGCAGCTTGAAACCACGCGGGTCGTAGCCACAGAACATCAACCGGTTCTCGGCATCGCGAACGGCTGTCAACAAGCGCCCGAACTTGCTGCGCGTCAGCCGCCAGCACAGGTACAGGCTTGCGACCAGCAGTGCGACGGTGAGCAGGAACAGCACCGCGCGGGTCCCGGGTGCGGCGATGTCGAAGCCCAGCAGGGTGCGAAAACTGGTGAAACCGTTGTTGCCGCCAAAACCGGTCTCATTACGAAAGAACAGCAACATCCCGGCAAAGGTCAGGGCCTGGGTCATGATCGAGAAGTACACACCCTTGATCCGCGAGCGGAAGGCAAACCAGCCGAACACCAGGGCCAGCATGCCAGGCGCCAGCACCGCCAGGCACAAGGCCCAGGCAAAGTGCTGGGTCCCTGCCCAGTACCAGGGCAGCTCGCTCCAGGACAGGAACGTCATGAAACCCGGCAGCCCGTCCCCGGCGGCCTGGCGCATCAAGTACATCCCCATGGCATAGCCGCCCAGGGCAAAGAACAGGCCATGGCCAAGCGACAACAGCCCCGCATAGCCCCAGACCAGGTCAAGGGCCAGGGCCACGATGGCGTAACAGAGGATCTTGCCCACCAGTGTGAGCACATAGGCCGACACATGCAGGGCGTGATCGGCGGGCAGCAGTGACAACAGCGGCAAGGCGAGCAGCAGGGTCAGGGCGGCGATACCCAGCGCCAGCGACAGGCGAGGGCCGGCTTTGTGCGCGGCGGTGACAAGCAGTGGCTGGTTCATCAGTCGATCACCCGTCCCTTGAGGGCAAACAGGCCTTGCGGGCGCTTCTGGATGAACAGAATGACTAGCGCAAGGATGAGGATCTTGCCGAGCACCGCACCGATCTGCGGCTCCAGCAGTTTGTTGGCGATGCCCAGCCCGAACGCCGCCCAGAGGCTTCCGGCCAGTTGGCCGACCCCCCCAAGCACCACCACCAGGAATGAATCGATGATGTAGCTTTGCCCCAGGTCCGGCCCCACGTTGCCGACCTGGCTCAAGGCCACGCCGCCCAGGCCTGCGATGCCCGAGCCCAGGCCGAAGGCGAGCATGTCCACACGCCCGGTGGACACGCCGCAGCAGGCCGCCATGTTGCGGTTCTGGGTGACGGCGCGCACGTTCAGGCCCAGACGCGTGCGATTGAGCAGCAGCCAGGTCAGCAGCACCACGGCCAGGGCGAAGGCGATGATCACCAGGCGGTTGTAGGGCAGGATCAGGTTGGGCAGGACCTGGATGCCACCCGACAACCAGGCCGGGTTGCTGACCTCGACGTTCTGTGCGCCGAACAGCAACCGCACAGCCTGGATCAGGATCAGGCTGATGCCCCAAGTGGCCAGCAGGGTTTCCAGCGGCCGGCCGTACAGGTGGCGGATCACCGTGCGCTCCAGCGCCATGCCGACACCGGCACTGACGGCGAACGCCACGGGCAGGGCGATCAGCGGGTAAAACTCCAGGGCGCCCGGGGCGTAGCGCTGCACCACGACCTGCACCATGTAGGTGCTGTAGGCGCCGAGCATCAGCATCTCGCCGTGCGCCATGTTGATCACCCCCAGAAGGCCGAACGTGATCGCCAGCCCCAGCGCCGCCAACAGCAGGATCGACCCCAGCGACAGGCCACTGAAGGCCTGGCCGAGCACTTCACCGACCAGCAGCTTGCGTTTGACCTGGGCCAGGCTGGTTTCAGCGGCGGTACGCACCGTGGGGTCCGTTTCCATCTCTGGTTGCAACAGCGCCTCCAGGCGGGTGCGGGCCGTTGGGTCACCGGTTTCTCCCAACAGGCGCACGGCCGCCAGGCGCACCGACGGGTCGCTGGCACCGAGCTGCAGGTTGGCCAACGCCAGGCCCAAGGCTGCCCGCACGGCCGCATCCGGCTCGCTGGCGTAGCGCCGGTCGAGCAAGGCGACCTGGGCCGGTTGTGCACTCTTTTGCAACTGCCTGGCGGCAGCCAGCCGGGTGGCGCTGTCGTCACTGAGTAACCGGTGGCTGGCCAGGGCATTGTCGATCAGCCCGCGCAGGCGGTTGTTCAGGCGCACCTTGCGGTTGTCGTCCTTGGCAATGCGGCCGGCCTGCAGGTTTTCCAACAGCGCCAGCCGGCCCGGCTCGGGTTGGGCGGCCCAGGTATCGAGCAGGCGCGCCTGCTCGGCGGGCTTGGCGGCGAGGAAAAACTCGCCCTCGCTGGCTTGGGCTGCCATGGGCAGCAGCAGTAGCAGGGTAAGCAGGAATCTGAGCATGAGGCTCTCCTGTAAATCAGCGCTTACGCGCAGGCGTACCCGAACGCCGGGCCGCCTACGGGCGGGCTGCAAAGCAGCCTTGGGCCTCAGTTGCCTTTCACGGCGTAATCAGGGCGCTTGTCGTTGCCTGGGATGAAGGGGCTCCAGGGTTGTGCCCGCAGCGGTTGCTCGGTCTCCCACACCACGCTGAACTGCCCATCGTCCTGGATCTCGCCGATCATCACGGGCTTGTGCAGGTGGTGATTGGTCTTGTCCATGGTCAGGGTGTAGCCCGAAGGGGCCTTGAAGGTCTGCCCGGCCAGCGCTTCGCGCACCTTGTCCACATCGGTGGATTTGGCTTTTTCCGCCGCCTGCGCCCACATGTGAATGCCCACATAGGTGGCTTCCATCGGATCGTTAGTTACCGCCTTGTCGGCGCCAGGCAGGCCTTTGGCCTTGGCATACGCCTTCCAATCAGCGACGAACTTCTGGTTGACCGGGTTATCCACCGACTCGAAGTAGTTCCAGGCGGCCAAATGACCCACCAACGGCTTGGTGTCGATGCCCCGCAGCTCTTCTTCCCCCACCGAGAACGCCACGACCGGCACATCGGTCGCTTTCAGGCCCTGGTTGGCCAGCTCTTTGTAGAAAGGCACGTTGGAGTCGCCGTTGACGGTAGAGATGACCGCGGTCTTGCCACCAGCGGAGAACTTCTTGATGTTGGCGACGATGGTCTGGTAATCGGCGTGGCCGAACGGCGTGTAGACCTCTTCGATGTCCTTGTCGGCCACGCCCTTGCTGTGCAGGAACGCACGCAGAATCTTGTTGGTGGTGCGCGGGTAGACGTAGTCGGTGCCCAGCAGGAAGAAACGCTTGGCGCCGCCGCCATCCTCGCTCATCAGGTATTCCACCGCCGGAATCGCTTGCTGGTTGGGCGCAGCGCCGGTGTAGAACACGTTCGGCGACATCTCTTCGCCCTCGTATTGCACCGGGTAGAACAGCAGACCATTGAGCTCCTCGAATACCGGCAATACCGATTTGCGCGACACCGACGTCCAGCAACCGAACACCACCGCGACCTTGTCCTGGGTCAGCAACTGGCGGCTTTTTTCGGCGAACAGCGGCCAGTTGGACGCCGGGTCCACCACCACCGGCTCCAGCATCTTGCCGTTCACCCCACCTTTGGCGTTGATCTCATCGATGGTCATCAAGGCCATGTCCTTGAGCGACGTCTCGGAGATGGCCATGGTCCCGGACAGCGAATGCAGGATGCCGACCTTGATGGTCTCGGCGGCCTGGAGGCTCCAGCTAAGGCCCATCGCCGCCATCGAGGCGCTGAGGGTGAAGGCCTTGATCAGACTGCGTCGCTTCATGTGCTCTCTCCGCTGAGTTGTTGTGGTGTGGGCAGAAGGGCGATTGCAAAGGCTGTGCCGTGGTGCGCAAGGCTGCGGTCTAGAAGGGTTGTGCTTCTATGCAGGGCTTGGATAGGGGCCAGATTGGTGCTTGCGCGAGTGGCCTGCACAGGATTGGGTCCAGGGCGGTGAACAGTTTTGACACATAAGCGGTACTTGAGTACCGTTCGGCACCGCAGTAGATTCTGCGACCGGGATTGGCGTCCCGTTTTACAGAGAGATCGAGCATTGGCGCTCCTTGCGACTTTGCTCTGCATGGCTGCACCCGTCATGGGCGGAGCCGTGTGTGGGAGCCTTCGGGCTCACCGGTTCTCTCTGCCGGCACGCCAACCCGCACGGCTCCGTCCACCCATATTGGCGTATGGGCTCGGAGCGTCATAAAGAGAGAGCTGCAAGGAGATGCACCATGCTCAAGAAGATCGTTCCAGATCCACCCCGCACATCGCGTTCCGTGACCGCCAGTGCCGATTTCGGCACCTGCAATCAGGCTCATGATCCAATACTGTCGGTTCAGGCTGGAATCGATAGCGAGGATGCACTTGTGTGCGCCGTTGCCGCGCTGAAAGCGGCTTATGAAACCAATGCCGCAGCACTGGAAAGGGTGGGAGAGCCGCTTCGTAGTTTACTGACCGCGACGGAAAACTCGCTAGAGAAAGGCTTGGCCCTGGCCGAGGCAGTGCTCAAGGGGTTGGAGCAAGGCTGAAGCGGCCTGGCTGTTGTGCGCCCATTCGCCAGTCCTGCCTGAGAATGGGCTGCACAGTTTCCTCATCAGTTGCTCGACGACCCACGTACGGCAGTACGCGGCTGGCGCCGGCTACGCACGAACTGGTAGGTCACCGCCAGGATCACAAACCAGATCGGCGTCACCAGCAGCGCCGAGCGGGTGTCGGCTTCCAGGCTCAGCAGCACCAGGATGCCGGCGAAGAACGCCAGGCACACGTAGCACATCAAGCGCCCGCCAGGCATCTTGTAAATCGACTGCTCGTGCAGCGCTGCGCGGTGCTTGCGGTAGCTCAGGTACGACAGCAGGATCAACGTCCAGACGAACATGAACAGCACCGCCGACACCGTGGTGACCAGGGTGAAGGCTTCGATCACGTTCGGGACCAGGTAGATCAGCACCGCGCCGAGCAACAGGCACAGGCAGGAGAAGTACAAGCCGTTGGCCGGCACGGCGCGACGGGACAGTTTCTCGAACGCTTTGGGCGCATCGCCTTCCTGGGCCAGGCCGAACAGCATGCGGCTGGTGGAGAACACCCCGCTGTTGGCAGACGAGGCCGCCGAGGTCAGCACCACGAAATTGATGATGCTCGCCGCCGCTGGCAGCCCTGCCAGCACGAACAGCTCCACGAACGGGCTCTTGCCCGGAACCACGTCGCGCCATGGGGTCACGGCCATGATCGCGATCAGTGCCAGTACATAGAACACGATGATGCGGATCGGGATCGAGTTGATCGCCCTGGGCAGCGTGCGCTCCGGGTTCTTGGCTTCGGCCGCCGTGGTGCCGACCAGCTCGATGCCCACGAAGGCGAACACCGCGATCTGGAACCCGGCGAAGAAGCCCATCACGCCATGGGGGAACATGCCGCCGTCATTCCACAGGTTGGCCAGTTGAGCCGTGCGCCCGCTGGGGGAGGTGAAGCCGGTGATGACCATGTACAGGCCGGTGGCGATCAGGCCCAGAATGGCGATGATCTTGATCAGGGCAAACCAGAACTCCATTTCGCCGAACAGCTTGACCGTGACCAGGTTCAGCGACAGCAGCACGGCCACGCAGGTGAGCGCCGGTATCCACTGAGGCAGGTCGGGGAACCAGAACTGGGTATAGGCCGCAATGGCCACCACGTCGGCGATGCCAGTGACCACCCAGCAGAACCAGTAGGTCCAGCCGGTGAAGTAGCCTGCCCAGGGACCGAGCAGGTCGGCGGAGAAGTCGATGAACGACTTGTAGTTCAAGTTCGACAGCAGCAGTTCGCCCATTGCGCGCATGACGAAGAACAGCATGAAACCGATGATCATGTAGACGAAGATGATCGACGGCCCAGCCAGGCTGATGGTCTTGCCCGAGCCCATGAACAGGCCGGTGCCGATGGCACCGCCAATGGCGATGAGCTGGATGTGTCGGTTGGTGAGGTTGCGTTGCAGGTGTTGATCGTCGGATGGAGTCGGCGCAGTTTGCGTCATAGGCTGCATTCCCTTGTAGAGGTCAGTCGCGTTGGCTGACGTAGCCGGCTAGGCTATCACGCACTGCAAAGGTGCGGGCGTGACAGATCGACACGATATCGTGAGTGCAGGGCGCTTTAGAAATGATCAGGGTCAAGCGTCGGCGCTTTGGACAATAAAGCTGCACCGACCGGCAGGGCCGTGAAACGCTCGGCGGGCCTTTCGGCTCGCCTGAGGTTCCACGACAGCCGCCTACCGTGCCCTATGCCTGCGCCGCCAACCTGGCGCGCCGTACCATCAGGTTGTCGAGTACCCACATCAGCACCATCGACACCCCCACCAAGGGGAAGACGAGCCCCAATGCCAGCATCACTACCACGGCCGTCTTCCAGCGCGGCAGGTCGTGGCGCAACGGGGGGACGCCCAGGCCGCCTTCGGGCCTGCGCTTCCACCACATCACCAAGCCACTGACCGACCCCAGCAGAATCATCAGGCACACCAGCGCAATGACGATCTGGTTCAGCGGGCCGAACATCTTGCCCTCGTGCAGCATGACCCCCAGTTCCGTGGCGCGGGCCACAGGGCTGTAGTCCTGCCAGCGCACATCGGCCAGCACCTTGCCGGTGTACTGGTCCACATGCAGGGTGGCATCGTTGCGTGGATCGTCGGCGAACACCGCAACGGTGAATACGCCGTCGGCCGTGGTAGGCAAGGTAATGCTGTAGCCCGGCTCCACCTGCCGCGCCGTGGCGATGTCCTCGACCTGTTGCACGCCCACGTTCGGTGCGGCCGGTTGGCTGGACAGGGTGTGATGCCCGGCGTGCTCGGCATGGGCCCCGGACTGGGGCATCGGCGTGTTCTCCACGGCCCAGGGCACGGTCTGGCGGTGAGCATGGTTGAGCTCGCGTGCCTGCTGGTCCGACTTCGGCACATCGTTCCACATCGCTACCGGAAAGCGGTTCCACAGGTCGGCATATTGCTTGCCCCAGAACCCGGTCCAGGTCATGCCGCTGAGCAGCATCAACAACAGCAGCGCCGAGCCCCAGAACCCACTGACCGCATGCAGGTCGCGCCAGAACAGCCGGCCTCGGGCGGCCAGGCGCGGCCACAGTACGCCTGCGCCCAGGCGCCCGCGTGGCCACCACAGGTACAGGCCAGAAACCACCAGCACGATGCCCCAGCCTGCGGCCAGTTCCACCAGGCGATCACCCAGGGTGCCCACCATCAACTCGCCGTGCAGGGCGCGGGCGATGGCTTGCAGGTTGCGCTTGCCGTCCTGCTCGCCGAGGATCTTGCCGCTGTACGGGTCGACGAACACATTCAGCTCGCGCCCGCCGTCGTGCACCACGAACTGCGCACTGCGCTGCGCGTTCAGCGGCGGCAGGTACTGGCCCACATGGCCTTCGGGGTACGCCGTGCGCACCTCGGCCAGCATCACATCGGCCCCTTGGCGATGGTGGCCGGCCTCGACCACCATCAGGTCGCGGTACAGCCATGGATCGAGCTGTGGTTTGAACAGGTACACGAGCCCGGTAAGGGCCAGCAGGATCATGAAGGGGGCCACGAACAGCCCTGCATAGAAATGCCAACGCCAGGCCAGGTTGTAGAATGAAACGCGTGTTCCTCTCATGGGAACCTCCAGGTAAACGCACAGGGCGCGGTCACTGCCGCGCCCGCGGTGGATGTCAGAAGCTGAAATCGACTTTGGTCCAGACGGTCCGGCCGGGCTCGTTGACCGGTTGAGGGTCGCTGGCCGGGTAGCCGAAACCGGCGTTGCCTGCCAGGTTCAGGTGTTCGGCGTAGGTCTTGTCGAACAGATTGTCGACCCCGGCGCTGAGTTTCAGATTTTTACTGACCTTGTACGCGCCGTTGAGCGAGAACACCCCAAACCCTGCACTGGCGTCATAGTCCTTGCCGACCACATTGCCCTGGTTGAAGGCGATGCGGTTCTGCGCCGCGACCAGCCGCCAGAGCGCACCTGCACTCCATGCATCGCGGCTGTACGTCAGGCCCAGGCGGCTTTCCAGGGGCGGCATCTGGGGCAGCGCCTTGCCGTCGCTGCTGTTCTTGCCCCAGGCGTAGGCCAGCGTGGCATCGGCCTTCCAGGTATCGCTCAGCGAGTAGGCCGCACCCACCTCGCCACCCATGATGCGGGCGTCGATGTTCTGCGCCTTTGAAGCCCCCATGCCCATCATGCCGGTGCGGTAGTCGAACAAAATGTAGTCGCGGATCTGACCGACATAGCCCGAAGCCCAGGCTTCCAGCCGTTCGCTACGGTACTGGACACCAAAGTCGAGCTGGGTCGTTTTCTCGGGCTTGATGCCGTCGAAGGCATTGACCGACCCGGTGGGCGCCGTCTTCGGCGAAAACAGCTCCCAGTAGTCCGGGAAGCGCTGGGCGTGCCCAAGGCCGATGTAAGCCGTTGCCGGCAGGGCTGCCATGTCGTGTTCATAGCGCACGAAGCCGCTGGGCAGCGTATCGGCGCGGGTGTCGTTGCGGGTCGGACTGGCCTGACGCAGATCCCGCGCAGACGCGCGGTCCAGGCGGGCACCGGTGATGACCCGGTCGTCGCCGCTGAGCGACCAGGTCAGCTCGCCGAACACGCCGTAATTATGGAAATCGGCATCCTTGGTCCAGGCCTGGCCTTTGTGCGCGTCTACACCCATGCCGCCGCGCTGGCGATGCGCGTTGGTCTGCGCGTCGATACCGCTGATCAACTGCACATCGGCCCAGCGCCAGGTCGCCTTGATGCGTGCGCCCATCGTGCGGCGGTCGACGTTGCTGACCATTGGCATGCCCATCATGCCGCTGCCAGAGGGTGTGCGCAGGCTGTAGTTGTCCATTACATGGTCGGCATAGTTGTAATAAGCCTGGGCTTCGAGCTTGTCGAGGACCTCGCCCAGGTTGGACTTTTCAAAGCGCAGGCCCAGGCTTTCACGCTTGAACTGCGAACCGTCCATGCCCCGACCGGCATAGCGCGCCTCCCCATCGCCCTTGCCCGCGGTGAGTTCGAGCAATGTATCGGCATCGGGCGTCCAGCCCAAGGCGACATCGCCGTTCCACTTTTCCCAGCGCGACGGTACCGAATCGCCAGCCCCGTCGTGGTAGTCATCAGCGCGCGACTGATTGCCGACGAAACGGGCATAGGCCTGGCTGTTGCCGGCGGCAGCGTCCAGCACCTTGTCGAAGCGGCCATTGGAGCCGGTGAGCAGGCTGGCATTGACGCGGCTGCCAAGGGTGCCGAATACCTCGGGATCACGCTCGAACAGGACAGTGCCTGCCGAGCCGCCCGGCCCCCAGATCACGCTCTGTGGGCCCTTGATCACGGTCAGTCGGTCGTAGGTTTCCGGGGCGATGTACGAGGTTGGGGCATCCATGCGGTTAGGGCAGGCGCCCAGCATCAGCCCGCCATTGGTGAGGATGTTCAGCCGCGAGCCGAACATGCCGCGCAGTACTGGGTCGCCGTTGGTGCCTCCGGCACGAATGGCCGAAAAACCGGGGATGGTTTTCAGGTAATCGGCACCGTCACTGGCCGGCACGGGCTGGCGAGGGTCCTTGGGGTTGGTGACCACGGTCAGTGGCGAACTGGGGGCGATGGCGGTGATCACCGTAGGGCCGAGTTCAGGTGCATCGGATGAATGGGCAAGGTGCCCAGGGTCTGCCGCCAGTGCGACAGGCGTCAACAACGAGCCACACAGGGCGGCGATGGTCCCGCGCAGGGACAAAAGAGGGGTGCAGCCGGACATAAGGATTCCAGTCGATCAGTCGTGAGAAGACGCGAAGCGATCAGGCTTCGCGCGCAAACGGGTCAAACACTGATCGATGCAGGCGGCGCGCGGCTGCGGGCGCCGGGGAAGACGGCCTGCCTGGCATGCCCGTGGCGCGTGGCAGGCTGAAAGTGGACTTGAGGCAGGGCGGCTGCCAGGTTGAGCGGGCTGAGCGCCTGGGGCAATGCAGGGCAGTTGAACAACAGGCTGCAATAGCCGCACTTCTCCCACATCACATGAAGCTGGCCGTCCTGGCTCGGGCCGTGATGAGCGTCGCCATGCTGATGAGCAGCCGGCATCGGCATGGGCATGCCGCCGCCGTGGTGATCCATGGGCATCGACTGGGAAACCAGCGGCCCGATGAAAATCATCCACATGGCGAACAGGCTCAGCCATCCGCCACCGGCGCGCCTGCGATCAGGGCGGGTGGTACGGGGCTGGCGGTGTGGCAGCGAGCGCATCACGCCCTGTCAGCGCCAATCAGTGCTGATGGGCCTGCGGCTGGCCGGTCGGCGGCGCTTTCTGCACCGCCACTTGCACGGTGACGGGGCCAGCTTTCTCGAAGCGAAGGGTCAGCGGGAAACGCTGGCCATCGGTCAGCAGGCTGCGATCCTTGGGCTGCATGAGCATCACATGGTAAGCGCTGGGCGCGAACACCAGATCCTTGCCTGCAGGCACTACTACGTTTGGCACTTGCTGCATGCGCATGGCACCGGCCGCGCTCATGGCGTGCGCATGCAACTGGGTGTCATCGCTGATAGGGGACTCGGCGCTCAGCAGACGGTCATCGGTGTTGCCATTGTTGTGCACCACGAAATACGCGGCGACGTTAGGGGCATTGGGCGGCAGCTGCAAAGACCAGGGATGAGCGATATGCAGGTCGCCTACGGTGTATTCGTGAGCATGGGCGAAGACGGCGGGCAGCAGGAGGGCGGCCACGGCAAGGGCGTGCTTGAGCATGATGGATGTCCCGATGAAATGAGGTTCAGGCAGACAGCGAGAAACACTCAGGCAAGCGGGGAGGCACGGGGATTGAGCGCGGGCCGGAGCTGGCGCGGCGTAGGCGTGGGTGGCGCATCCAACGACAGTGGACCGGCAAGACGCACAGGCGGGGCATGCAGTTGTAACGCTTGGCCGCCTGATGCGAGCGGCGGCGCAGCACCCAGGCAGCACCAGCAGTGCATCGTGCTGGCGCTGTCATCGCTTTGCGGACCCAGGTCGATCTTGGCCAGGGCCTGCACATCGACCTTGGCTTTGTTGGCCATGCTGGAACAGAACGCCCCCCACAGCAGTTGCTCTGCCGGGCCTTTGGGCGCAGCAGAGGACAACGGCATGGCCAGCAGGTTGAACAGCACCGCTAGGCAGGCTATCCAGGCGATGTGCCGACGTGGGGGCATGGAGAGATCCGGTCAGGAATCGTGGCGACTATTGTACGGCCGAGTATAAGCAAATTTGGCGGGGTGCGGTGACGTGACGCAGGTGGCGTGCATGGCGGCTGGCTTCGCGATGCTCTGGCACCGCGAAGCCGTTCAGGTTCAGGCCTTGTGGCGGCCCATCAGGCCGCGTACGGTTTCCTGCAGGTCGGCCGGCAGTACCACCACCTTGGCGTTAGTGCTGCTCGCCAGGTTTTCCATGGCGCCAACGTAGCGCTCACCGAGCAGGTACATGGCCGGGACGGTTTCGTTGCCGACCGCTTCGGTGACCAGCGAGATGGCCCGCGCCGAAGCTTCGGCCAGGCTGATCTGCGCCTCGGCATCCAGCCGGGCGGCTTGCAGGCGCGCTTCGGCTTCGAGTACTGCCGCCTGCTTGGCGCCTTCGGCACGGGTGACGTCGGCCTTGCGCTCCCGCTCGGCGGCCGCCTGGCGCTCCATGGCCAGTTGCATGTTCTGGGACGGCTTGATGTCCTGGATTTCTACCGAGCGTACGGTTACGCCCCAGTCCTCGGTCTGCTCGGACATGGCCTCGCGCAGGCGCGCTTTGATCTGTTCGCGGCTGGAGAGGGCTTCGTCCAGGTCCATGGCGCCGACGATGGCGCGCAGGGATGTCATGGTCAGGCTGGTGACGGCAAAGGCATAGTTCTGCACGCCATAGGACGCCTTCTGCGGGTCGATGACCTTGGCGAAGCACAGGGCGTTGGCGACGATGACGGCGTTGTCGCGGGTGATGATTTCCTGTTCCTGCACGTCGAGGATGATGTCCTTGGTCGGCAGGCGATAGGCGACTACGTCCATGTAGGGGATGACGACGTTGAGGCCAGGCTTGAGGGTGGTGTGGTAGCGGCCCAGGCGCTCGACGATCCATTCCTCGCCCTGGGGGACAATGCGCACCCCCTTGAACACGGTGATCAGTACGAACAGGGCGATGGCGCCGACGACGATGAGGCTGGTCATGATGACAAATTCCTTTTTTACGGATTCAGGCCCGCATGACGCGGGCGGTATTTCCTTCGACGGCGATCAGGCGTACCCGCTCGCCTGCCGGGATGGTGGTATCGGCAATGCAGGTCCACTCCTCGTTGCCCAATACGGGCTTCTGGAAGCGCACCCGGCCTTTCTGGAACTCGGACACACCTGTGGTCAGCAAGCCGACCTCGCCGATCACGCTGGCGGCGGTCCAGCGCTCATCGGGCTGCTTGCGGCGAAACACCTTGAACCACAGCAGGGTAGTCAGCGATGACAGCACGACCCAGAGCAGCCCTTGCATGGCCAGTTCCAGGCCTGGAAACGCCAGGGAAACCAAGGCCACCAGCACGGCGCCGATACCGAACCAGAGGATGAAGAACGTAGGCAAGACCAGCTCGAGCAACGTCAGCGCGATGCCGAACACCAACCAGATCCACCATTGCAATTCCATATCAGGCACGTCTTCCGAGGGGGGCGCCCGAGTTTAAGGCAGGACTGCGACACATGGCCACTTGCGGGCGCTCGGAAAAAGCCTAAGGGTGTGTAGGAGTCCAACCCCACTAGGCGCGATGCAAGGGGCTTTCGCCACTAAGCAAACAAGGCCGCTACCAGTTCCGGCAGGGCATGGAACGTCCGATCGGTGATCGGCAATGTCGGGCGCTTGAGAATGAACACCGGCAGACCCAGCGCGCGGGCTACCTCCAGCTTGGGTTCGGTGGCGACGCTGCCGCTGTTCTTGCTGATCAGAACGTCGATGCGCCGGTCGATGAACAGCGCACGTTCCTGGTCCAGGTCGAAAGGCCCGCGTGCACCGATCACCTCGCAGCGCGCATTGCCAGGGCAGGCCTGCAAGGCGCGCAGGGTCCAGAACTGGCCATCCGGGATGGCGTCCAGGTGTTGCAGGGGTTCCCGACCCAGGGTGAACAGCGGTCGGGCATAAGGCCCAATGCCCTGCATCAGCGCCGGCCAGTCTTCCACTTCTCGCCAGTCATCCCCCGCTTGTGCCTGCCAGGCTGGACGGTGCAGGGCCCAGCAAGGAATCCCGACACGCTGCGCGGCGCTGGCCGCGTTGGCGCTGATACGAGCGGCATAGGGGTGGGTGGCATCGACCAGCAGTGTGATGCCGTTTTCACGCAGGTACTGGGCCAGCCCCTCGGTCCCTCCGAAGCCGCCCACGCGTACCTGGCACTGCAGGTCGTCGGGCACCCGGCCGATGCCGGCCAGGCTGTAGATGTGGTCTGGGCCCAGCAGGCGCGCGATGGCCAGCGCCTCGGTAATGCCGCCGAGCAACAGAATGCGCGCGTTCATGGCTGACCCGCCCGGCCGACGATGCCGCCCTGGCGGTCGATGGCGACCACCTCGACGCTGACCTGCGCCGGCACGACGCTGCGGGCGAAGGCGAGGGCATGCTGGCACACGGCATCACCCAACTGCACACCCGCGCTATGGGCCAGCGCCAGGGCTTGCTGGCTGGTGTTGGCGGCCACGATGGCTGCCTGAAGCGCCAGATCGGCCCCGCCTGCCGCCGCCCAGCCCGCCAACTGTGGCAGGTCGATGCTCGAATGACGGCTGTGCAGGTCCATGTGCCCGGCGGCGAGCTTGCTGATCTTGCCAAAGCCTCCGCACAGGGTCAGGCGGGGCACCGGGACCTTGCGCAGGTGCTTGAGTACCGCGCCCACGAAGTCGCCCATCTCGATCAGTGCGATTTCCGGCAGCCCGTAGACACGACGCATGGTGTCCTCACTGGCGTTGCCGGTGCACGCGGCGATGTGGGTGTAGCCGTTGGTGTGTGCCACATCGATACCTTGATGGATGGAGGCAATGTAGGCTGCGCAGGAGAAGGGGCGGACGATTCCGCTGGTGCCCAGGATCGACAGGCCGCCGAGGATGCCCAGGCGTGGGTTCATGGTCTTGAGCGCGAGGGCTTCACCGTCCCGCACGTTGAGGGTGACCTCGAACCCGCCGGTGTAGCCGCATTCGACGGCCAGGCCCTGCAGGTGGTCCGTGATCATGCGCCGTGGCACCGGGTTGATGGCCGGTTCGCCCACTGCCAGAACCAGCCCCGGCCGGGTCACGGTGCCCACGCCTGCGCCCGCGACGAAGTGCACACCGGGCTGGACACGCAGGCGTACCTGGCTGAACAGCAGTGCACCGTGGGTCACGTCCGGGTCGTCGCCGGCGTCCTTGAGGGTGCCTGCTTCGGCGTAATCGTCGACCAGCCGGCAGAACTCAAGGCGCATCTGCACCACCTTGCCCTTGGGCAGGGTGATGCTCACCGCGTCGCTGTCTGCACCGGTGAGCAGCAGACGCGCTGCCGCCAGGCTGGTCGCGGT
Organism: Pseudomonas sp. UBA5666; assembly: GCF_002420785.1. NCBI lineage: Bacteria > Pseudomonadati > Pseudomonadota > Gammaproteobacteria > Pseudomonadales > Pseudomonadaceae > Pseudomonas > Pseudomonas sp. UBA5666. The sequence goes on from NZ_DIIQ01000033.1 coordinate 27,618, forward strand.
GGCGCAGCTGCCAGTGGTCAGGCCACTGCGCAGCGGGGCGGCCTGTTCGCGGGTTTCTTCACGCATCGGCCGGCTTGACCACGTCGAGCAAGGTGATGGGCAATGCTTGGCGCCAGGTATCGAAGGCACCCAGGGGCTGGGCATGGGCAACATGGATGCGGGTCAGTTCGCCGCCGTGCTGCTCCTTGAAGTGGGCCAGGGCCAGTTCGCTTTGTACCGTCACGGCGTTGGCCACCAGCCGTCCGCCTGGGCGCAAGCTGGACCAGCAGTGGGCTAGAACCCCTGGACGGGTGACTCCGCCACCAATGAACACCGCATGCGGGGGTTCCAGCCCGTCCAGTGCCATGGGGGCTTTGCCGCGCACCAGGTGCAGACCAGGCACGCCCAAGGCATCGCGGTTGTACTCGATCAACCCCTGACGGCCCTCGTCGGCCTCGATGGCCACTGCGCGGCATGCCGGGTGTGCACGCATCCATTCGATGCCGATCGAGCCGCAGCCCGCGCCCACGTCCCAAAGCAGTTGCCCAGGCTCCGGGGCCAGCCGGCCCAGGGTGATGGCGCGCACATCGCGCTTGGTCAGTTGGCCGTCATGCCGGTAGGCGTCATCGGGCAGGCCTGCCAGACGGTGCAGGCGCGGCGCTTCGGGCGCTGCCACGCATTCGATGGCCACCAGGTTGAGCGCGGCCGTTTGCCCGTGCTGCCACGTGGATGCATGCCCGTGCAACTGGCCCTGAGCCTCGCCACCCAAGTGTTCGAAGACCCACAGGCGGCTGGGGCCGAAACCCCGTTCGCGTAACAACGCTGCAATTGCCGCCGGGCTGTCTCCATCGTTGCTCAATACCAGCAGACGCAGCCCACCATGCAGGTGCGCGTTGAGTGCGGCCAGAGGCCTTGCCACCAGCGACACCACCTGCACGTCCTGCAGCGCCCAACCCAGGCGCGCAGCCGCCAGGGCGCACGAGGAGGGCATCGACAGCACCTGCATCTCGTGGGCAGGCACCTGGCGCGCCAGGCTGGCGCCCACCCCATAGAACATCGGGTCGCCACTGGCCAGCACGCACACAGGCGCGCCACGCAGCGCAAGCACGGGCGCGAGCGAAAAAGGGCTCGGCCAGTGCAGCCGTTCGCCGGTCACGCAACGCGGCAGCAGGGCCAGCTGGCGGGGGCTGCCGAAAATCCGCGCGCCACTGAGCAGCGCTCGGCGAGCTTGTTTGCCCAGACCGCTGAAACCGTCTTCGCCGATGCCTACTACCGTCAGCCAGGGTGCCATTGATACCTCTAGAGTTCGTGCGTGTGCAGCACGCCCAATTGTGCCTTTACCCGAAAGATGCTCGACCACCGGCTTTTCATGCGGGCGGCCAAAGCAGGCATAATACCGCGCCTTCTCCACTCAAGCGCAGTTTCACGGATTGCCGGACACCTCAGCGATGCCACCTCACGCTTCCTACAGTTCGCCTCGCCCCTCGGCTTGCCCGGGGTTGTGGCGCATCGTCAGCGCCCTGGATGGCGGCATCTGCCGGATCAAGCTGCCGGGCGGGGTGTTGCTGGCCCAGCAGGCCGAGGCCGTCGCCAGCGCCGCCGAGCGCTTCGCAGGCGGTGTGATCGAGGCCACCAACCGGGGCAACCTGCAGATCCGTGGCGTGGGGCCTGATCACCCGGGCCTGGTAGCGGCGCTGCTCGCCGCTGGGCTGGGCCCGCGTGAAGCGGCCGGCGACGATGTTCGCAACCTGATGCTCAGCCCCCTGGCCGGGCTTGACCCAGCGGGGGTGCTGGACGTCAGGCCGCTGGCAGGGCAGATCCTCGACCTGCTCGAGGGCACGCCACGCTTTCACGCGTTGTCGGCCAAGTTCGCCCTTCAGCTCGATGCTGGTGAACGCCTGGCCATGCTCGATCACCCGCACGACCTGTGGCTTTCGGTGCTTGAGCTTGAGCAGCGGCCCTGGCTCGCATTCGGCCTGGCCGGCAGCCTTGGTGAGGGTGACGTACTGGGTGCGGTGCCGTTCAGCCAAGGCCTGACCCTGGTGCGCGCCGTGCTCGAACGTTTTCTGGACCTGGCCACCCCAACCCAGTCGCGCATGCGGCATGTGCTGCAGGCCTGCACGGCAGCCGATTTCATCGGTGGGCTTGGCGTGGCGTTGCGCCAAGACCCCACCGTGCTGGGCTGGCGCCGACCGGTTCGCCCGGTGACGTGGCTGGGGGCACTGCCTCAGCGGCGTGGGGTTGCGCTGGGCGTGGCCCCGCCACTGGGGCGGCTTACCCCGGCCATGCTGCGTGAAGCGGCGCGTGTCGCGCGTGAACAGGGCGACAGCAGCCTGCGCTTGACCCCCTGGCAGAGCCTGGTGCTGCCCAACCTGGCGCCCGGCGGCCTCGACCAGGCGCAGCGCAGCCTGATGACGGTCGGGCTGCTCTGCCACGCGGCCGAGCCCCTGGTGCGCATCAGCGCCTGCACCGGCGCCAGCGGCTGTGCCAAGGCCTTGAGCGAGACGAAGGCCGACGCCGTGGCATTGGCCGCATTATTGGGCCCCGGGGCGCCTGCCAGCGTGCATCTTACTGGCTGCCCCCGGTCCTGTGCCCTGGCCCACACCGCCCCGGCCACGCTGCTGGCCTGCGCGCCCGGGCGCTACGATCTTTACCAGCGTGATCCCCGCCTGCCGGGGTTCGGCGCCCTGCGCGCCACTGACATTACCTTGAATGAAGCAGGCGCCATGCTCGACCTGCCGACGGAGCACCTTGATGATTGACTACATCCGCGATGGTCAGGAGATCTATCGCAATTCCTTCCGGATCATTCGTGAGGAAGCCCGACTTGAGCGGATTCCCGCAGACCTCGAAAAGCTTGCGGTGCGCGTGATCCATGCCTGCGGCATGGTCGATGCGATCGATGGCCTGCAATTCTCCGAAGGCGCCGGCCAGGCGGGCCGCCAGGCCTTGCTACGTGGCGCACCGATCCTGTGCGATGCGCACATGGTCGCCGAGGGCATCACCCGGGCACGACTGCCGGCGAACAACCCGGTGATCTGCACCTTGCGCGACCCGAGCGTACCGGACCTTGCCAAGGCCGCTGGCAACACCCGCTCCGCCGTTGCCCTGGAGCTGTGGCGCCCACACCTTGAAGGCAGCGTGGTGGTGATCGGCAACGCGCCGACGGCGTTGTTCTACCTGTTGGAAATGCTCGATGCCGGCGCGCCGCGCCCAGCGCTCATCCTGGGGTTTCCCGTCGGCTTCGTTGGCGCTGCCGAATCCAAGGCCATGCTGGCGGCCGACAGCCGTGGCGTGCCCTTCGTGATCATGCAGGGGCGGCTGGGCGGTAGTGCCATGGCCGCCGCGGCCGTGAATGCCCTGGCCACGGAGGTGGAGTGATGGCCCCGCGTGGACGCCTGATCGGCCTTGGCGTAGGGCCGGGTGACCCTGAACTGATCACGCTCAAAGCCCTGCGCCTGCTGCGCGAGTCGCCCGTGGTCGGCTACTTCGTCGCCAAGGGCAAGCGCGGCAACGCATTCGGCATCATCGAAGCGCACCTGCAACCCGAGCAGACGCTGCTGCCGCTGGTCTATCCGGTGACCACCGAAGCCTTGCCCGCCCCCCTGTCCTACGAGCAGGTGATCAGCGATTTCTATGACGAAGCCAGCGTACAGGTGGCCGAACACCTGGACGCAGGGCGTGATGTGGCGGTGATCTGCGAGGGTGACCCGTTCTTCTATGGCTCCTACATGTACCTGCACGACCGCCTGGCACAGCGCTACGAAGCGCAAGTGATTCCTGGCGTGTGCTCCATGCTCGGTGGAGCCTCGGTGCTGGGTGCACCGCTGGTCTATCGCAACCAGAGCCTGTCGGTGCTCTCTGGCGTCTTGCCGGCCGAAGAACTCAAGCGCCGCCTGGCCGACGCCGATGCGGCCGTCATCATGAAACTGGGGCGCAATTTCCCCAAGGTGCGGCAGGTGCTCGGTGAGCTGGGCCTGCACGCGCGTGCGCTGTATGTGGAACGCGCCACCATGGCCAACCAGAAAATCGTACCGCTGGACCAGGTTGACCCACAGTCCTCGCCGTATTTTTCGCTGATCATCGTGCCGGGGGAAAAATGGCAGGGCTGAACACGCAGGTAGCACCGGCCATCGTCATCCTGGGACAGGGCAGCCTGGCCACTGCCCGTTGCCTTCAGCAGGTCTACGCCCAGGCCACGATTCACGGCCTGCAAGGGCGCGTTCAGGGTGCAGACCAGGATTACAACGCCTTTGGCGATCTGCTGCGCAGCCTTTACCAGCGCGGTACGCCGATCATTGCCTTGTGCGCTGCGGGTATCGTGATCCGCAGCCTGGCCAGCCTGTTGGGGGAGAAGGGCAGCGAGCCGCCGGTGCTGGCCGTGGCAGAAGACGGCAGCGCCGTGGTGCCCCTGCTCGGTGGCCTCAGTGGCGTCAACCAGATGGCACGGGACATGGCCTCGGCGCTGGGTGTGTCAGCGGCCATCACCACCAGCGGCGAGTTGCGCTTTGGTACGTGCCTGCTCAACCCGCCCCAAGGTTACGCCTTGGCGGACCTGGAACAAGGCAAGCGCTTCGTTTCCGACCTGCTGGCCGGGGAGCCGGTTCGCATCGAGGGTCAGGCGCCGTGGCTGGCGCAGGCACAGTTGCCTGCCAGTGATGCCGCGCAGCGCACCATCCATGTAGGCCATCTGGCGCGTCCCGCCAGCCGAGACGAGCTGTTGATTCATCCCCGCTCCGTCGTGGTCGGTGTCGCAAGCGGCGATTTGCAGATGATTCGTGACGCGCTGCAGCAGGCCGGTATTGCGCAGGCGTCACTGGCCTGCGTGCTGGCCGATGAGCGGGCCATGGCGGACACCCGGTTGCAGGCTGCCGCGCAGGCGCTGGGTGTCGAATTGCGCTTTGCCGCAAGGCCCGACGATGTGGCTGGCATGGTGGGCGCTGCACTGCCCGATGCGCGGTTGCAGTGCCAGGGTGAGGTGGTCATCGCCGTGGCACCTGCGCCGATCGAAGTGGCTCAGGTTGGCCGTCGCCGCGGGCGGCTGGCGGTCATCGGTCTGGGGCCAGGCGCAGCGGAGCTGATGGTGCCAGCGGTCAAGGCTGAGCTGGCCCGGGCCGAGGATGTGCTGGGCTACGAAACCTATGTACGAATGGCAGGGCCGTTCCGGGACGATCAGGTGCTGCACTGCACCGACAACCGTGAGGAGATGCAGCGCGCCCGGCACGCATTCGAACTGGCCGCGCGTGGCCGTTCGGTGGTGGTGGTGTCATCGGGGGACCCAGGCGTATTCGCCATGGCCGCTGCGGTGCTCGAGGCGTTGCACGCGTCCACGGACGCTGCCTGGCACGCTGTCGACCTGGAGATACTGCCTGGTGTATCGGCCTCCTTGGCAACGGCTGCACAGGCTGGCGCGCCGCTGGGACATGACTTCTGCGTGATGTCGCTGTCGGACAATCTCAAGCCCTGGTCGATCATCGAGAAACGCCTGGACCTCGCTGCCCAGGCCGATCTGGTGCTGGCCTTCTACAATCCGATTTCCAAAGCACGGCCGCACCAACTTGGGACCGCGCTGGACGTCGTACGCCGGCACCGTGGTGCTGATACACCTGTAGTCCTTGGCCGTGACATTGGTAGGCCGGGTCAGACTTTGCGCGTCGTCTCTTTGGCCCAACTGGTGCCAGAAATGGTCGATATGCGCACCATGGTGCTGGTGGGCTCATCGACCACGTGCACGTTCGAACGCCCAAATGGTGGGCAGTGGGTCTACACGCCGCGGTGGTATGGCGCCAAGCCCTGAAGCACGGTAGCTCGATCCGAGGGGGAAGCGTTTCGGCGCAGGATGAGCAGCGTCGAGCGGTTAGGTTCAAGGCCGAAGCCACCTGGTTTCGACCGGACCTAACTGGAGCCTTTGACATGACCACCAACAAAGAAAACCTTGAACTGCAAGTCTTGCCTGACATGAACCTGTTCGTGTTCCCCGACACCATGAGCGAGGCCAACCGTACTGCGGCCAAGGCCTGCCACGCCCTGGCTACCCAAGGCGCCAACAAGCAGCACCACCCGATCCAGGAAACCCAGGCCTGGTTCAACCAGTACGTGTTCCTGATGTCGAAGATGGGCTGGACACCCACGCGCGTTGATGTTCAGCGCATTACCCAGAGCGACAGGCACCTGGAAATCAGCAACCTGGTTGGCAAGGGGCTGCAAGCTGCCTATGGCGCCTTTACTGGTGACGTGGCCTCGGCGCTGGAAGGGTTGGGCAAGACCGTCGTTTCCGCACTGGCTGCCAGCACCAAGAATGTCGAACTGCTGGACCGCAAGTCCGTGGAGGATGACCGCAACAGCCTGAGCCTGAACAAGTGTGAGCAGACCGGTGCTGGCCAAGTCGCCATGATGGTGAGCGCAGTCCAGACCGATGCCAAGCCTGACAAGAAAGCCAACTACCTGTTGGCCAAATGGGAGAGCAGCGGCACCACCAACTATGCCTGCGGTGCCGTGCTGAACCTTGATCAGCGCCAGTACGAGAAAGTACGCGCCGTTGTTGAAACCAAGCTCGACGACAACGCCCTGGAAGTGTTGCTGGCCCTCGAAATCTAACCTGTCGGTATGGCTCACCGGAGCCTTGGCTTCGGTGAGCCTGGAGGGTGCATCAATGTCAAATAACTACAGCGTGTGGCGCAATGGCAACAGCCTGGTGCTCGTCGACAAGACCATCAGCGAGTCCTGCAGGCTCGACATGCTCAATATCCAGCTGGCGGCCTACCTCGCCGCGTGCAATGGCGATGTCTCAGGGGTTGATGGGGACAGCTGGCTCAAGGAATACATACGTGTGCAGAGCGGTTTCGGCTGCACGCTAGCCACGCTACGGTCGCAAACGACACCCATGGTGCCGGTTGCCGCTTTCAGGCCTTGGACCATGCTTTGCGACAGCCTTCTCCAGGCTACGCCTCACCACCTTCGCGAAGCTGTCGCGCAGTGCCTGGAAGCCTGCGCAAGCAGTGAAACATGTGATAACCGGATAGGGGGGCGCTGTGACCTTGGCGAACCCCTTGGCGACACCTGCCTGCACCACGCGCATGCCGAGGTTCGGCTGGTGCTGCCTGACTATTCCATCATCAGCACTCAATTGAGCCTGGGGAGTCGAGAGCCGCTTGATTCTGACTGGCTCTGGCAACTGTTCGACCCTCAGGCGGTGCAGGCGTGCTGGCAGTTCCAGGGGCAGTACTTGATCGATTCCAGGCGTATGAACCTCATTGGGCCGGGGCTTGCAAAAAAACTTCAGGCCAAGCTCGCCCTTCATCGCAGCGAAATCAGCGTGCAGGAGCCGAACCATGACTAACACCGACGCATCATCGATCGCCGGCCAGCTGGTACACAGCAGTGTGCTGGTCTTTTTGCCAGGCGTATGCCCGCAAGCACGTTCAGACATACTGCTGGCCAACGCCTTTGCTCAGCAGGTGGCATGGGGGGATTTGAAAGACGGTCTTGAACCTGACTGGTTCAGGAATTACTGGCGCAACCTCGCTGCCCTGGGCTTCGATGGCAAGCTGGCGCCAGCAGGGCGGCGGCCGGGGCCTGACCGGGGCAGCCTCGCTGCGCAGGCAATCGAGCACATCAGCCAAGCGGGCTCTGCCCGTCTGGGCGAAGCGGCCAACCAGGCGCTGGAGGCCTTACGTCGTGATGACAAGGCTCTGAAACTGTTCAGCGCCCATTCGATCGTGGGCACTCAAGCGCGTGTGCAGTTATTGCCCTGCGCCCAGCAGTCCAATGGCTTCATCGACATGGTGCTGCTGCACATGGATGTCTCGATGGAAAAAAGCGCCAGCGACTTCCTGTTCATGGGCGCGAGCAACGGAATCAGTGTGAGAGACCTTCGACTGGAAGTGATCCATTTCAATCTGCAAGGATTTCGTGAGGATTATCGGCGCCGGGCAGAGGCCAGTGTTGCGCGAACGGCCGAGCGCGTCATCAGGGATTTGGTGCTCTAGTTGCGCGGCGAGCTGCCGTCCGGACCCATGCCCTGATCGGCATTGGCCGGCTGCTGGCTGGCCCAGTATTGAATCAACTCTCGCAGTTGCGACAATTCGACGGGCTTGGCCATGTGGCCGTCCATGCCGGCTTGCTTGGCACGGTCCTTGTGCTCGGCAAGGATATGCGCGGTCAGCGCAACGACGGGCGTGTGCGCGCGCTGGTTGGCGGCTTCCCATTCGCGCAGGCGCCTGGTTGCCGAGAAACCATCCAGAACTGGCATTTCGCAATCCATGAGCACCAAGTCATAGCGCTTGGCTTTCATCGCTTCAAGAGCTTCTTCGCCGTTGGACGCGGTATCGGGCTGCAGGCTCAGCTTGCCGAGCATACCGCGGATGACCTTGGTCGAAATGGTGTTGTCCTCTGCGACCAGCACGCTGAAATGCGGGGGCAGGTCGAGCGCCTGGGGCTGGCCGGGTGCAGCCGCCGGCAGCGCCTGCTCGCGGCCGCGTTGAGCCAGTTCTTCGGCCAGGGTGGTCTTGAGTGTGTAGCCAGCCACCGGTTTGGCCAAGATCCGCTTGATCCCGGCGTTGCGAGCGATGACCTTGCTGGGCGCGTTGCTGATACCGGTCAGCATGACCACCAGAATGTCGTGATTGAGGCTGGGGTCTTCCTTGATCTTGGCGGCCAGTTGCATGCCGGTCATGCCGGGCATGTTCTGGTCCAGGAGCACCGCGTCGAAGTAATCGCGAAGATGAGCCTTGGTACGCAATAGGGCCAGGGCCTCCTTGCCCGAAGGCACTGCGCTGACATTCATGCCCCAGGCGCTGCACTGTTGGACCAGCACCTTGCGGCACGTGTCGTTGTCGTCCACCACCAGTACCCGCGCGTCGCGCAGCGGTCCGTCCAGGTCGGTCGGAGGTTGCTCGAGGCAGGCTGGGTCCAGCGGCAAGTTCAGCCACAAGGTATTGCCGGTGCCGGTGCTGCTCTTGATGCCGAATTCCCCATGCATAAGGCCAATCAGCTGCTTGGCGATCACCAGCCCCAGGTGGCCGCCCAGTCGATTGCTGGACAGGAAATGCCTGCTGTGCAGTTCTGCCTGCAACAGCGCCTCGCGATCGGCTGCCGGCAAGGGGTCGCCGCTGTCCTGTACGGCGATGCGCAAGCGGGGCACCTCGCCGCGCTGGTCCAGTGCAACGACGAGCAGGATTTCCCCCTGGCCGGTGTTCTTCAGTGCGTTTTCCATCAGGCTCGACAGCGCCTGACGCAAGCGGGTGGGGTCGCCACTGACCACGCGGGGCACCTGGGGCTGGGTGAAGCTGATCAGCTCGATGTTCTGCTGCTCGGCCTTGGCCCTGAAGATGTTCAAACAGTCTTCGATCAGCGCGTTGAGGTCGAACTGGACGTCGTCGAGTTCGATCTGGCGGGACTCGAGCTTGGAGATATCGAGTATCTCGTTGATCAATGTGAGCAACTCGTTGCCCGCGCTGTGAATGGTCTGGACGTAATCGCGCTGCTTGACCGATAACGGCGTGCCCAGCAGCAGTTCGGTCATGCCCAGCACGCCATTCATGGGGGTACGTATTTCGTGGCTGATCTTGGCCAGAAACTCGGCCTTGGCGTTGATTTCGGCGTCACTGGCCGCCAAGGCGCGGCTGACACTGAAGCGCTCTTCGTTGATACGCCGCAGCCGGTCGCTGACCGCCAGGTTCAACAGCAGCCCGCTCGCCACCGCCAGCCCCAACAGAATGCACAGCAACCAAGGCGTGGAGGTGCGCGTAAGCCCAAGCAGGGCAGGCAGCAGCACCAGCCCGCCAACGTTGAAGATGATCATCGCCAGACCGAACAAACGGGCCGGTGCGTAACCTCGGTACCAATGGTAGCTGCTGACCACCAGCATCGTGACGCTGCCCAGTGCCATCAAGGCATAGGTCATGAGATTGAGCGGCAAGGTATCGATGAACAGCAGCACGATCCCGCTCACTCCCACCAGCAGCATCTCGCCGCTCAACAGCCGGTTAAGGCGCGGCGTGTTGCGCGGTGCGAAGAAGTGCTGGGTGAAATACAGCCCAGCCAGCCCCGCCAGTACCAGCGTAAGGTACGCCGCTGGCGTCTGGGCGCTGTACCACACATGCCACCATGGGCCGCTGAGGTTCAGCAGGATCAGGCCACTGAGCAACATCAGGCCATGGTAGAACGCCAGGATCAGCGCAGTGCTCGAGCGGCTGTAGATGAAGCGAATCAGGTTATGCAGGATCAGCATCACCAGGCCACCGAACAGCATGCCGAACAGCAACGGCTGGGTCTGGTTGGCGGCGGCTCGCGCAGCAGGCTCCAGGCTGATGGCCGGGCGCAGTTGGTGTTCCGATACCAGGCGCAGGTAGATATCCAGGCCTTGCTTGCTGTTGGGCAACGGCAGCACGTGGTCGCTGCCGCGCAATGTGGGGTTGGCACTGCCGGCTTGGCGGCCGTGATGCAGGTGGCGTATCAGCTTGTCGCCTTGCAGCGCATACAGGTCCAGACCCGACAGATCAGGTGCGAAGACGCGCAGCAATTGTTCCTGCTCACCAGGCTCTAGCCGATAATGCAGCCACAGGGCCTGGTCGGGGGGCGCCGCATCGAGTTCTGCCAGCTCCAGCGGGCTGAACTGGTTGCGATAACGGTCCGAGCGCACGTCGCTCAGTTGCAGGTTGCCTTGTTCGTCGAGCAGCAGGGCCCAGCCACTGTCATGTTCCGCCATCGCGGGGAGCATGCAGATCAGGGTCAGCAAGCTGACGATCAACGCTGAGGCAATCCGGAGCCGGCGCACTACGAAATCCCTTCTTGGCCCATGTGCGGGGTGCTAACTATGCGCGGCGTGCCGAGTTGAAGGCAAGGCCCGCGGGCACGCCGACAAGACGGTTGCCGTGCGCCCGGCTGCACTGGCCCGGGCGCCTCGACATTACAGCGGTGAAGCGGTTATTGCTCGCCACGTTCCCGGGCAATGGCCCGGTAGCCGATATCGGTACGGTAGAAGCTGCCGTCCCAGGTGATCTGCTCGGCCAGGCGATAGGCTTGCTGCTGGGCGGACTCGACGGTTTCACCCATGGCGGTGGCGCACAGCACGCGACCCCCAGCGGTCACCACGTCACCGTCCTTCAAGGCAGTGCCTGCATGGAATACCTTGCCTTCGAGCTTCGCAGCCGCCTCCAGGCCCGAAATGGCTGCGCCCTTGGCGTAGTCACCCGGGTAGCCGCCTGCGGCCAGCACCACGCCCAGGCTGGGGCGTGGGTCCCACTGCGCTTCGACCTTGTCCAGGGCCTTGGCAAAGGCCGCTTCGATGAGCAGCACCAGGCTCGATTCCAGGCGCAGCATGATCGGCTGGGTTTCCGGGTCGCCGAAGCGGCAGTTGAATTCGATGACCTTGGGGTTGCCCGCCTTGTCGATCATCAGGCCAGCATACAGGAACCCGGTGTAGACATTGCCTTCCTCGGCCATGCCGCGCACGGTCGGCCAGATCACCTGGTCCATGACCCGCTGGTGCACGTCGTCAGTGACTACCGGGGCAGGGGAGTAGGCACCCATGCCGCCCGTGTTCGGGCCGCTGTCCTGGTTGCCGACGCGCTTGTGGTCCTGGCTGGTGGCCATGGGCAGCACGTTGTGGCCGTCGACCATGACGATGAAGCTGGCTTCCTCGCCATCGAGAAATTCCTCGATGACCACGCGTGAACCCGCTTCCCCAAAGGCATTGCCCGCGAGCATGTCACGCACGGCGGCTTCGGCTTCTGCCAAGGTCATGGCGACGATCACGCCCTTGCCAGCGGCCAGGCCATCGGCCTTGATGACGATCGGCGCGCCTTTTTCCTGCAGGTACGCCAGGGCCGGTTCGATTTCGGTGAAGTTCTGGTAGTCGGCCGTCGGGATCTTGTGGCGGGCCAGGAAATCCTTGGTGAACGCCTTGGACCCTTCCAGCTGGGCAGCGCCCTGGGTCGGACCGAAGCAGTCCAGGCCACGGCTGCGGAACAGGTCGACCACACCGATGACCAGGGGCGCTTCCGGGCCGACGATGGTCAGGTCGACGTTCTTCTCGGCAAAATCAGCCAGTTGCTCCAGGGCGCAGACGTCGATCGCGACGTTCTCGCACTTGGCCTCGATGGCGGTGCCAGCGTTGCCCGGGGCCACGAAGACTTTTTCGACGCGTGGGTCCTGGGCGACTTTCCAGGCCAGGGCGTGCTCACGGCCGCCGCTGCCGATGATCAAAACTTTCATGTCAAAACCTCTAGATCTGTCGAGCGAGAGGCCCTGCCTCTCGCTGTGCCAGGTCGCACCGCGGCAGTTGCCTACCTGGGTGCGGCCGATTGCCGTGAATCAGTGGCGGAAGTGGCGCATGCCGGTGAACACCATGGCGATACCGGCTTCATCAGCGGCAGCGATCACCTCGGCGTCACGCATCGAGCCACCTGGCTGGATGACCGCGCTGATGCCGACCTTGGCCGCATTGTCGATGCCGTCACGGAACGGGAAGAAGGCGTCCGAGGCCATGACGGCACCCTGCACCTGCAAGCCGGCATGCTCGGCCTTGATGGCGGCGATACGGGCGGAGTTGACACGGCTCATCTGGCCCGCGCCCACGCCGATGGTCTGGCGCTGCTTGGCATAGACGATGGCGTTGGATTTGACGAACTTGGCCACTTTCCAGGCGAACACCAGGTCGTGGATCTCTTGCTCGGTCGGTGCACGCTGGGTGACGATCTTCAGGTCATCGGCCGTGATCATGCCGATGTCACGGCTCTGGACCAGCAGCCCGCCGTTGACTCGCTTGAAGTCCCAGCCGGCAGCCCGCTCAGCTGGCCACTCGCCACATTCGAGCAGGCGCACGTTCTGCTTGGCTGCAACCACATCGCGGGCAGCCTGGGAGATCTTCGGTGCGATGATCACCTCGACGAACTGGCGCTCGACGATGGCCTTGGCGGTTTCGCCGTCCAATTCGCGGTTGAAGGCAATGATGCCGCCGAAGGCCGATTCGGTGTCGGTGGCGTAGGCCAGGTCGTAGGCTTTGCGGATACCGCCTTCGTCTTCAGGCACCACGGCCACGCCACACGGGTTGGCATGCTTGACGATGACGCAGGCCGGCTTGACGAAGCTCTTGACGCACTCGAGCGCCGCGTCGGTGTCGGCCACGTTGTTGAAGGACAGCTCCTTGCCTTGCAGCTGCACGGCAGTGGAAATGCTGGCTTCGCCTTTCTTGGCTTCCACGTAGAACGCCGCACGCTGGTGCGGGTTCTCGCCGTAGCGCATTTCCTGGGCCTTGACGAACTGGGTGTTGAAGGTGCGCGGGAAGTCGCCGCGTGCTTCGGTGCTCAGGGTTTCCTTGGCCTGGTCCACGGTGCCCATGTAGTTGGCGATCATGCCGTCATAGGCTGCGGTGTGCTCGAAGGCCTTGAGCATCAGGTCGAAGCGCTGGGCGTAGGTCAGGCCGCCGGCCTTCAGGCCCTCGACGACGCTGGCGTAGTCACCGGCGTTGACCACGATGGCCACGTCCTTGTGGTTCTTGGCAGCCGAGCGGACCATGGTCGGGCCGCCGATGTCGATGTTCTCGATGGCGGTAGGCAGGTCGCAGCCAGGCTTGGAGATCGTGGCTTCGAAGGGGTACAGGTTGACCGCCACCAGGTCGATGGGCTTGATCCCGTGCTCGTTCATGATCGCGTCGTCGGTGCCGCGGCGACCGAGGATGCCGCCATGGATCATCGGGTGCAGGGTCTTGACCCGGCCATCCATCATTTCGGCGAAGCCGGTGTAGTCGGCCACTTCCACCGCGTTGACACCGTTGTCCTTGAGCAGCTTGTAGGTGCCGCCGGTGGACAGTATCTCGACGCCGAGCTGTTGCAGCTCACGGGCAAATTCGAGGATACCGGTCTTGTCGGAGACGCTGATCAGGGCGCGGCGGACTGGCAGGCGGGTAGTCTGGTCGGTCATTTCGGGTTCCAATAACGCGGTGGAGTCAGCAAAAAAGGCGTCTGTGTTGAGACAGGCGCCTTTTTCGATCGGGATTCTGGCTTACAGCAAGTCGTATTGCTTGAGCTTCTTGCGCAGCGTGCCTCGGTTCAACCCGAGCATCTCGCTGGCTTTGGTCTGGTTGCCCTTCACATAGCTCATCACGCTTTCAAGCAGCGGCGCCTCGACTTCGGAGAGCACCAGGTTGTACACGTCCGTGACGGTCGCGCCTTCGAGGTGGGCGAAGTAGTTGTGCAGCGCCTTCTCGACGCTGTCGCGAAGGGTCTGGCCCTCTTCGCTCGGCGTGTTCAGGTGCTGTTTCAGGTTGGCGTTGTCGCTCACGGGCGTTGTTCCACTCACAAATGTTTCGGTCATCATCGTCATGCGGCCACCCCTTGTCCGTCCTCTGTCTCAAGGCTCTGTCGACGTTCACTGAAAAACGCGCGAACGTTGGCGCACTGCGCTTGTGTGTCTTCCAAAGCGTTGAACCGGGAGCGAAACTCCTTGCCGCCGGGTCGTGTCGCCAGGTACCAGCCCACGTGCTTGCGGGCGATCCGCACACCCATGACATCGCCGTAGAAGGCGTGCAGGGCGGCCAGGTGCTCCAGCAGGATGCGTTCCACCTCGTCCAGCTGCGGCGCTGGCAACTGCTCGCCAGTGCGCAGGTAATGCTCGATCTCGCGAAAGATCCAGGGCCGGCCTTGAGCGGCCCGGCCGATCAGCAGGCCATCGACGCCCGTGGCGTCGAGCACTGCCTTGGCCTTTTGCGGCGAGGTAATGTCGCCGTTGGCGAAGACCGGAATGGACACCGCTTGCTTGATAGCGGCGATGGTGTCGTATTCGGCTTCACCGGTGTACAGGTCGGCGCGTGTGCGGCCATGCACCGCAAGCGCCTGGATGCCAGCCTGTTCGGCTATTTTCGCCACGTTCAGGCCATTCTTGTTGGCCCGGTCCCAGCCGGTGCGGATCTTCAGCGTCACCGGAACATCCACGGCGCCCACGACGGCCCGCAGAATGTCGCTGACCAAGGCTTCATCTCTCAATAAAGCAGAGCCTGCCGCCTTGTTGCAGACTTTTTTTGCCGGGCAGCCCATGTTGATATCGATGATCTGGGCGCCCGCGGCGACATTGGCCTGTGCAGCCGCCGCCATCATCTGTGCGTCGCCCCCGGCGATCTGGACCGAGCGCGGCTCGGGATCTCCTTCGTGGATGCGGCGCAGGCTCGACTTGCGGCTGTTCCACAGGGACAGGTCGCTGGAGACCATTTCCGACACCACCATGCCTGCGCCCATGCGCTGGCAAAGTGTTCGGAACGGCTGGTCCGTGACCCCAGCCATGGGTGCGAGGATCAGGTTATTGCGCAGTGTATAAGGGCCGATGCGTACCGCCGACATAGGTGTTCCCTGTTGTGGGGCCGAATCTTGAGGTTCGAAAAAGGGTTGGCATGATACCCGCTCTGGATGACCGGATAAAGATGGATTTGGATAAAATCTGAACAACTGAGGGTTGCCGCCCCTGCACCCTGGGCTCCGGGTCGTCAGACCCCGGACAAGCGGCATCATGGCCGGCGCAGCGGCAGCGTACCGGGTTGGCCGTCAGGGTTTATTCCGGCGAGCGGAAGCTCAGGCTGTAGTTCACCGCTCGCTGACCTGGGTCAAGAATATCCAGCGCGATGTGGATTGGCGTCTGGCTGGGCATTTCGCCGCGTCCGGCCAGCTCCCCGGACAGGTATTCGGCCGGCTTGAAACGGCGACTGGCGATCAGCTGGCCATTGAGGTCCGAGAAGCGCAGTTCGAGCAGTGGAAAGGGTTGGGCGAAGGGGGCACGGTTATAGATGATGGCGTCCACGATCAGCGCACCTTTGAAGTCCGGATGGCTGCGCACCACCAGGTTGCTGCTCTTGATCCGGTTCACATCGACACGAGAGGGGACCTGGCAGCCCACGGCCGGACACACCTGCTCGAACAGCGGGCGGTACTGGTCCTGTCGGGACAGCTCGTCGAAATGGAACCAGACGTACTGCAAGGCGAGCATGGCAGCAGCGATCAGCGTCAACCCACCCCACAGCAGGCGCTTGCCCCAGGCCGGGGCCGGCTTCTCCCAGCCCAGTTGCAGCGGGTCGTCCACCACATCCACCAAGGGTTCCTTGCGCCTTGGGCGTTCGGCCTTGTCAGTGACCTCAGGCTCCATGCGCCCCATGGGCAACGGCGCTTCGTCGTGTTCATCGTCGGCGCGCAGGCTGGTTGCCAAGGGTTCGTCGTCGTGCGCGGTGAGGCCGGCAATCGACACCTCGTCATCGTCTTCGGGTCGCAGTGGCGCTCCCAGTTTTGGCTCATCCTCATCCGTCACGATGCTGCCCAGCGGCGGCTCATCTTCTGCGTCTGCGTCCAGGCCGGCGGTGAAGGTCGGCTCGGTACGCGCCTCGCGCCGCGAATCTGCCTGGGGAGCAGGCTCGAGTACGGGGGCAGCAGCAGCCTGTTCCGGTTCAAACGGCTCGCCTGCTGCAGTGCCGAACACTTCGTCCAGGTGTTCGTCCGCGTCCTCCTCGTGACGCCGTGCCTGCAGCATGGACGCCTGATCGGCCTCACGCACCTGTACGGGCGCGTGGCGGCGCTCCAGGCGCTCCAGTTCCTTGTCCAGGTCGAGCTCGTCCAAGGCCTGGGCGGTCTGGGCCCAGGCCTCGTCGTCCGGCGCGATGGGGTGCACGTGCGCGGGGGTGGGCGCGGCAGGCTCCGGCGCTGCCTCGGTGGC
>NZ_DIIQ01000011.1:0-6942 GCF_002420785.1 Pseudomonas sp. UBA5666
TAGGAAACCCGGGGCGATTCATCCGACCCATGTGGTGGTGTCGCCAGATGGCCGCCTTGCCTACGTCACCAACGGCGGCGACGACACGGTGAGTGTGATTGACACATCGGCACAGCGCGTTGTCGCCACGGTTCCGGTCGGCAAGTTCCCCCACGGTCTTCGCATCAGTCCGGACGGCAAGCAGGCCTACGTCGCCAACCTCAAGGGCGGCACCGTGTCGGTCATTGATACCGTCAGCCAAAAGGAGATCGCGCAGGTGCAGGTAGGCAAGGGGCCGGCTCAAGTCGGCTTCACGCCGGACGGTCGTCTTGTCTTGGTGTCGCTGTCGGAAGAAAACGCCATCGCCGTGATAAACCCGGCCACACGACAGGTGATTCGCAAGGTTGCCGTCGGAACGGTGCCTATCCAGCTGTACGTCACGCCGGATTCGCGCACGCTGCTGGTGGCCAACCAGGGCACGCCCAAGAAGCCTGGCAAAACCGTCAGTCTGATCGACCTAGAGAGTTTCAAGGTCGCCAAGACAGTCGTGACTGGCGCCGGTGCTCATGGCGTGGTCGTCGACCGTGAAGGACGGTACGCATACGTTACCAACACCTACGCCAACTCGGTCTCCGTACTCGACGTGAAGGACCGCAAGGTCACGAAGACCCTACCGGTCGGCAAAGGCCCCAACGGCATCAGCGTGACGCCTTGACGGTTTGACCGTCGCGTGCAGCCCCAGGGAGCGAGACCCAAGCCCTGGAAAAATCTGCGAAGCCCGCAACGACGCCTACGAGCAGGCGTTTAGCCTGCTGTTTCAGAACCCCGTCATGTTCGACACATAGCCATCGCTCACGAAGTGAATCGGGTAACTGATTATTTATCTCTGATCGCTGAAGACAAGGGCATCGTTTTGGAGGTGACCGGAGATGCAAAAATCTTGGGAGACCGTTTGCTGGTGCAGCGTGCAATCACCAATCTGGTGTCTAACGCTGTCCGTCATGCCGCTTTCAATTCAAAGGTCACCTTAGCCATCGCTGCAGAAGGCCCAAACGTTACCTTGGCGGTGACCAACGTGGGTGAGTCGCCCCGGCCCATCTGGAGCGGGTCCTTGATCGCTTTTACCGCGTTTTCCGGCCGTCCGCGCTCCGGTGGCGGTACCAGGGCTCGGCCTTCCATCATGTTGTCCCATGGCGGACAAGTCCGGGTGCGCAGCCAAAAGGATGGCAAAACGCCTTTCACATTGGTATTCCGGCTTTAAAGCAGTCCGGCAAGCCTTGACCAGGAAAAGTTAGCGCAACTGGGAAATATCCATCAACGGTTTGATACTGGGGCCGAATCGCCCAATCGTTTCCCTATGCTCTTTAAGTTGGTTGTAGGGAAGATATCGGATGCCCAGCTCGGATACTCACGAGAAAACGGGTCTCTTGAGTTGCTGTGCAAACTCATCACGGCGATTGTCGGGGGCGACCAGAAACTAGGTGCCGGCGGCTCCTACCTGCGTACCCAGTGCAAGGTCTAGCATGCGTACACCCCGACCCTGACGGGTGTGCCTGATTGAGGTGTGCTCCAGCCGGACATAGGCCGTGTCACAAAGGCTGAAGCCGGTCGGTTGTCGCTTAGTGTGCGGAACTCCGTTTTCTGCGATCTCCCCAAATCAGGGTGCAGGCAAGACTTGACCTTGCCATAATGTCAACGTTTATGCTGTATTTGCGGCTAAAGAAGCCGCTCAATACGAGAGGAATAACTATGTTCGTCTTAGATGTGTCCGGCATTGGTTGCGGCAGCTGCATTAGCAAAATCACCAAAGCTATTCACGCGTTGGATAGCGAGGCAAGGGTTTTGGTGGATCGTGCTGCCGGCAAGGTCAACGTTGAAAGTAGCGAAAACCCTGAGCGAGTCCGCGCAGCTGTGGAAACATTGGGTTTTCCTTCCAAAATCAGCGCCTGATGGTGCTGATCCGCTCCAGCTTTAACGCTCCCATATACAGGCTCTCCCTGGGCTCATTTCAGATATGAGCCCAGGGCCGAGATAAGCTGATCAAAGTCTTCTTGGCGCTTTCCTAGAGTAATAGCTTCAGCACCTATCCAGCCCGCCTCGATGGTTCAATGAGCACAATGAGGTAGGCAATGGATCGAAGTCTGCTGACATTGAGTTTAGGGCAGCCAGGGCAGGGATAACCGGCCTGTTCTATAATGCGAGTACTTATTTTTTTGCAATTACTCCCCACGAAGAGCCTTAATCAGGCCTTTAAATGAACCATTGAGTCGGGTGAACGCTGCCTCGAAATGAATTTCATTTTCCGTATACTTCGCAAGCTCGACTTGCTGATCCACGGTATTTTGGTCCAGGGACGGTTGATTTGGAATTCTGTAAAGTAAAGCTCTCTCATCAATTTCGGCTGCTGATCCGTTCCCAGCAATGTGCTTTAGGTTTGTTGTTTGTAAAGAAAACTGAGCATCCGCCATTCGCTTTGACTGGCTTGCAAGCAAGACATGAAAGTCCAAGTCGCGGGCCTTGAAATTTGGCGTATCGGCGTTAGCTATATTATTGCTCAGCACCTCCGCTCTTTGGCTGCGATAAATTAACGCTCTTTCCGCAGAACCAACGGCTTTTTCAAAACTAATACTCACACCTAATCACCTTTGTGGAATTACCAGTCCCGACGCAATACGCATATCGAACACCCAAGGTTAAATACAATGCATCAGCGTCGGCGGATTTCAGATCCTGTTCAGCTGTTCAAAAACCGTCGAATCTCTTTAAAAATGACGGGAAGCTTACAAAATTGTCATATATAAATTTTAATCGGTTAAATACGATGCAGTGTTGCTTGGATGAGTGAGAGCTTACGAATTAATCCGCCTGCTATTCAAGAGAAAAGTAGCAGCCTGACACAACTGTAATATTCACCTAAGGTTTCTGACAGGGGATGAGTCCTAAAGTTATATCGAGCCTAGAGCTCAGCCCCAAGAATCATTTTTCAATGTGGATTCAACGGGATGACCAAAACTTATTCGAGGATACCCCCATGAAATCCATTAAAACCCTGTTTGTCATAGCCGCTTTGTCATAGCCGCTTTGACCGTCTCTTCTCTGGCGATGGCCGAAGGTGGCGGTGACCGGACGTTCGCGCGCATGGAGGCTGCAATGAAGAGGTCAATGGACGCGTACCAAATTGCCCAAAAGCAAGGCACTCAACCCCCAGTAGCCGAGAGCAAAGCCAACGCTGTCGACCAAGCCAAATATTGAACGGCTCGATGCACTCCCAAGCTGACAGAAATGTAATCACCTCGGTGGTTAAAATGTGGCAATTTCTGAGCTCGCCTGCCGTATGAGTTTAGTCATTTGCGGCGGCGGGCAAGGTTCATAGATATTCGAGACGAGCTCCTGAGAGCCCGCTAACCTATAAGCACAATCCACAGCGTGTTTCGCACGGTTTCCCTTTCGACTGACTGGATATAAACGGCATGCATTCCAAAACCTCTAGGTGTAGCGGCCTGCATTTAAAAACGTCCCGACCTGCAATCAATACGATTTTCGACCGGAATTAACTGCGACTGACCGGCCCGGCAAACCAGCATTAACTGCGAATGAGCCTGCATTGATCCGCGCCGACCTGCATTCCATCGTCGCCAGCCTGCATTATTTGCAAATGACAGGACTCAGATAGGCAAGCCCGCTGCCAGCATCTTGTCACGTAACTCAACCGCCCGCGCCGGGTCTAGCGCATTACTGAACAGAGCCTTGATTTCGGTGGGTTTGGCATCGAATTGCTCCACTAGATCCTTGATGCGGTAGCCGTGACGAGTGAGGGTTGGCTCCAGATCATCCAGTTGGCGCGACAGCACCGATTGCACGAGTTCCGCCGAAACGGGTTTCTCGCCGGTCAGGTAGCCGGCTTCCAGTGCCAGGCTGAGGTGCAGTTGGATTTGCAGTGGCGTGCGCAGTTTAGTGGCGAGTAGGTCGATCGCGTCTTCGGTCAGAATCGACTCGGGTTCGACCTTCCCCGCAGTGCAGGTTTCCAGCAGCCACTGAATGTATTCCCGCTGACTGCCAGCAATGCCATCGAGCGAGAAGATGTCGGTGCGGTAGCCGATTTCCTCCATCGTCGGTCGGCGCAGGTCGTTACGCAGCTTGGGATGCCCGGCCAACACGATCGACAGCCGCCCGTCACCGTCCTCCACCAGCTCCATCAGACGCTTAAGACCGGTCAGGGTATGGCCGTTGAGGTCATGGGCCTCATCGACGAACAGGGCGACCGGGCGCTTGTTCTTCCTCACCAACTCGCGTAGGTCACGCTCACGCTTTTCGCCCTGGGTGGGGATGCGTACCTGCTTCTCGGTGGAGAGGTCATAGAAGAGCGCTGCGATGAAAGTGGCCAGCTTGATGCTGTGCTTTTCAATGGCGAGAGACTTGGAGACCGTGATCTTCTTTTCCTCTTCCATCGCTTGTTGAAGCCGGCGCAGCATTACGGTCTTGCCGCTGCCGATGACGCCGCACAGTGCAATCAGCCGTCCTTCGAAGATCGCCCCCTTGATGTCCTTGATCAACTGCTGATGGTGGGCGGTTTCAAAATAGCCGGCCTGGTTCAGTGGCAACGCCAGTCCGTAGTGCTGCATTACTTCAGCCCGCATGTTCTTCTCCTGTTTTCTTATGGCGGAAGTAGCCCCGCACGCGCTCCAAGACAATGCGGCGTGTCAGGGTTTCGCTCAGCACCTGATGGATGAAGGCTTGATCGTCGGGAGAGAGCTTAGCCAACGGCTGCGCTAGGTCATCGGCAATGGCGAGCTTGGCGGCGATGGCATTGGGAAACCGGTATTCGTGCGCCTCGGCATCGAAGGGTTGGCGTGGCAGTGCCGTCGGAATAATAGAGGGTGTGAGTCGCACATCGTCGCCAGCCAATGCGGCGATAGGCAGGCCAAGCTGGCCGGCTAGCAAGCGGATGCGATCAGAGCGCTCATCCGCCTTGCCGCGTTTGAAGGCGCGGTAACGATGTAGGGGAATTGGCCCGGAGACGGGGTAGTAAGGTCCGAAGCGCTCCCCCTCGAACTCGGCATAGAGTTCGTCATCGAACAAGCCCCAGAGCAACACCACGGTTTCGCCCGCCATGTCGGGCTCCACCTCGTAGGCCGTGCCGTCGATGGTGACGCGGGCATCGACGCCGACCTTGCGTCGTTCCGGCTCGCGGGCAAAGCGGCAAAACTGTTCCCAGGTGCACATTTCGCGCAGGCCCTCGACGGGCAGGTTGGCCAGCCAGTCCTCAATCCGCGAATGCGGTTCGGAGCGATGATCCTGCACGTTGTAGGTGCGCACCAGATAACGCAGCAGCCACTCATTGGCCTGCGCTTCGGTTTCCGGTTTGTGGAAGTGATACAGCGTCTCGTGGGCTTCCTTCACCGTGCGGAAGGGGCGCTCCACTTTGCCTTTCGAGCGAGCCGTGGTGCGGGTGCCATCCTTGCCGGCCGGGATGTATGTCTGCCATTCGATGTCCAGCGCCTGCATGACGTTCTGGAATACTCGGCGTTTGGCCACCGGGCCGTTGTCCAGGTAGATCATCTTCGGGCGGCCTTGGAAGGGAAAAGTCGGGTCCGCCTTCAGCGTCATGGCGTTGAACAGGAAGCGCAGCGCTGACTCCGCGTCCTCGCCATATACACAGTGGTACTCCTGATAGGCCACTCCGCTGCGGTCATCCACCACGCTGAACAGCATCAGCGTCGGCATGCCCCTAGCCGGATCGATCCAGTCCGGCTTATCGATGTGCTTGAGGTCGGAGGGCGACAGGTCGAACTGCCAGCAGTCATTGCTGTGCGCAGCCTGAAAGCGGGTGGCCGGTGGTTGCCGCAACAGCCGCGACTGGTCCAGGTGCCAGCGGCTTAGGTACTCGTTCACCGTGCTGCGGGTCAGAACCCCTTTGGGCGCCTTGACCAAGCCTTGCTCGGTTTCCACCCCATAGCCCTCCAGCAGCTCGATGGCACGGCGGGTAGATAGGTGCCGCCCTTGTTTGTTGGTGGTGCGCAGTTTCAGCGCGGCAATTAGCTCGCAGTAGCGCTCCAGCTCGGCCTGCTGCAATACCCGCGGCTTACCATGGTCGGCGCGGTGAGCCGCGTGGGGTTTATGGATGAGGTTCAGCGCCCGGTATACGGTGCTTGGGGACACGCCGTACAACTCGGCTATCGCGGCCACCTGAGTAATCCGTTCCGGGCTTTTCTTGGGCAGACGGTCGAGCCGCTGCCGCAACTGCATCAGCGAATCGGTCGGGATGGCTTTACGCCGCCCGCTGGGCATCACGCTCGGCCTCGGTGAGATAGTTGTAGAGCGTCGAGCGGCCGATGCCCATCATCCGACAGATTTCCGCCACGGTATGTTTCCGCTCATGGTAGAGGCGCAGGGCAAGCTCCTGCTTGGCCGGGTCGAGCCGTTTCTTGCGTCCGCCCTTGCGGCCTCGCGCCCGTGCAGCGGATAAGCCGGCTTGGGTGCGCTCGCGGATTAGGTTGCGTTCGAACTCGGCCAAGGCACCGAACAGGTGAAACACCAGGCGGCCACCAATCGAGGCGGTGTCGATGTTTTCCTGCAAGCTGCGCAAGCCGACGCCGGCGGCGTCCAATTGCTCAACCAGCCGGATCAGATCCTTCAGCGAGCGGTCGAGGCGATCCAGGCGCCAAATCACCACGGTGTCGTCACGGCGTAGCGTGGCCAGCAAAGCGGTCAAGCCAACCCGCTCAGCCTTGGCACCGCTGGCGGTATCCTCGAACACCCGCTCGCAGCCGATCTTCGCCAGAGCATCGCGTTGCAGATCGAGGAGTTGGTCGTCGGTCGAGACGCGGGCATATCCAATCAACATGGCGTTGTCCAACTATTCAGCGATAGTTCAGTGTAGTCGGATACTGAAAGATGGGGACTGTAGTTGGATGCCAACGATGCGGGTTTGCGTGGGAATTGTGTCACTTTCAGAAGGCGACA
>NZ_DIIQ01000015.1:0-53621 GCF_002420785.1 Pseudomonas sp. UBA5666
TCTAGAAGCCAGGTGCCGCCGGCTCGCGCCAGCCGCCACCGGCGGGTGCGGACGGCGCGACCGAGCGCTGGGGTTGAGGGGCAGGTGCCGGCGCCGAGCTGCGCCCACCAGCGCCGAAGATGCTGGACAGAAAACCGCCGCCGCCTGTGTTCTGCGAGGCGCCGGCCTGCGCAGCCTCGGCCTGGGCACGTGCCTGCTTGAGTTCGGCTTCGAGCTGTTTGTTCTGTTCGTCCAGGCGCTTGATGGCCGCTTCCTGCACCAGGATCGCCTGGGCCATGTAGTAAGGGGCCGCCGGCTGCTGGCGCACGTGCGCCTCGATACAGGCCTGTGCCTGCGCATCACGGGGCTGGCTTGGGTCTTCGGCCTGCTTGATGCGGCTGAACAGGCCATCGATCAGGGATTGTTCTTCGGTATTCATGGGGCGACCTCGTGGGTAGCGGGACAACGGACAGGCTCAAAGATGGGGCGTTAACGCGGCTGATTCAATCACTGGCGGGGTGAAACTTTTTTCAGCAAGTGACGGATCAGAGGTCGCTTTGGGCTAGAGTTAGACCCCCTGTTTCAACTGCCATGCGATGTTGACCCATGAATCCGCTGAGCGTTTTGCGCGACTCCCTCCACTTCTTCACCCGCCACCTGGCCGGTATTGCCCAACTGTGCCTGCCGCTGGTGGTGCTCGAAGCCGTGCTGACCCAGGTGCTGTATCGCCAGCTGGGCGAGCAGGCCTCGCCGGCCTACGGCATGCTGATCTACGTGCTGTGCTACCCGTTGTACAGCGCTGCACTGATCCTCTACCTCGATACCCGCAGCAATGGCCAGGCCATCGCCAAGCGCGACCTGTTTGCCCGTGCGGTGCAGCTCTGGCCGGCGCTGACGCTGCTGGTGCTGATCAGCTCGTTGCTGATCATGGCCGGCATGGCCTTGTTCGTGTTCCCAGGGGTGTGGATCATGGTCAACCTGGTGTTCGGCGAATACCTGCTGGTGCTGCGCGGCTTGCCCGTGGTGCAGGCGATGCGCGAAAGCGCCCGCATGACTACTGGCCATTTCATGCGCATTCTGGTGTGCCTGCTGGGGGTGCTGGCGTCGATCTGGCTGATCGAAGGCCTGATCCTGATGGCCATCCCCGATCCTTCCCCTGGCGTGCAACTGCTCGTGGATAGCCTGGCAGGCTTCCTGCAATTGTTCGGCACGGTGGTCATGTACCGGCTGTTCATGCTGCTCGAAGTCGAGCAGCGCACCTGAACGCAGCCGTTGGCTGCTAGCGCTGGGCCTTGAGGAACAGCGCGAACAGCTCCGACTGGGACTTGATGCCCAGCTTGCGGTAGATGTGCTTGCGATGGACCCGCACGGTTTCCGATGAAATGGCGAGTTTGCGGCCGATCTCCTTGCTGGAACAGCCGCTTAGCAGCATGCGGCCCACTTCCAGTTCGCGGGCGGTGAGCGGCGTTTCAAGGTGGCCAAAGCCCTCGGCCAAGTGGTTCTGCCACGCAGGCGCCGGGGTGACTTCGTCGACATCGTGCTCGAACCGAAAGCGCTGGCGCATGGTGGCCAGCACCCAGGGTTGCAAAAGGTGCAGCAACGCAATCTGCTCACCTGCAAAGCGTGAGCGGCTACCGAGCGACAGGCAAAGCGTGCGCCCTGCATCCAGGGCCACGTTGTACTGCACCTCGTCGGCCACCACGTTGAGGCGGAAATAACGCTGGTAGTAGTCGGTGCGCTCGAAGCATTCAGGGGCCACGTCGGCCAGTTGGACCAGGCCGCTTGCCGGTGCTTCCCGGCTGGCGATGTAGAACGGGTCCAGCAGGTAGAGGCCCTTGAGGTAATCCTGGAATAACGGGTCCAGCCCGCCGTCGCTGCCCGGGGATTCGGCATACACCAATGGGCGGTGCTCACTGAAAAGAAACGCGACCCAGCTGTCGAACGCCACGTATTGCTCCAGCAAACGCACCAGGCGCAGCCAGAAGCCGGGGTGGTCCAACGCATCGATCACCTGGCCGACCGAGCGATGCCAGGCAATGTCCTGAAGTGTAAGGTTCATGTCCGGGCTCTGTACCAAAAGGTGAGACGCAGGTCAGGGTGAATACAACCGAGCAGGCAAAGTGTACTGGAGTGCATCGGCATTGCGGCGCTGTTTTCAGCGCAGCGTCGACCAGTACCGACGGATTTGCATGGGGCTAACCCCTATGGGTTACCTCAAGGGCGTAATTACCCCGCCGCCGATGGCAGCGGCATACTCGGGCACTCACCGTGCGCCACAGCAGCTGGTTTCACGCCGCGTCGATCACCTGGCAGCCGTTGGGCTGCGCATTCAGGAGTTGCAATGAAAGTAGAACTCGTCCAGCTGGACGGTCGCGACGGCGACACCGCCTACAACCTGGAACGCACCCTCGAGGCGATCCACCGCGCAGCAGCGGATGTGGACCTGATCGTGTTCCCGGAAACCCAACTTATGGGCTTTCCAACCCATGACAACATCGCGGCTATCGCCGAGCCCCTGACCGGCCCGACGCTTGCCGCCGTCGCCCAAGCGGTGACCGACAAGGGCGTGGCAGCCGTGGTTGGCCTTGCCGAAGCGGGCGAAGACGGGCACTTCTACAACACCACCGTGTTGATCACCCCGGACGGTGTCGCGTTGAAGTACCGCAAAACCCACCTGTGGGCCTCCGACAAGGGCATCTTCACGGCGGGCGATCGCTACGCCACGGCGTTGTACAAAGGGGTGCGCGTAGGGCTGTTGATCTGCTTCGACATCGAATTCCCCGAAAGCGCCCGCGCCCTGGGCCAGCTGGGCGCCGAGCTGATCTTGGTGACCAACGGCAACATGGACCCCTATGGCCCCACGCACCGCACCGCCATCAGCGCCCGCGCCATGGAAAACCAGGCCTATGCGGTCATGGTCAATCGCGTCGGCCAGGGCGATGGCAACCTGGTCTTTGCAGGCGGCAGCGCGGTGGTCGACCCTTACGGCCAACTGTTATGCGAGGCAGGGCGCACCGCCTGCCGGCTGCAACTGGACCTCGACCTGGCGCTGATCGGGCAAGCGCGCCAGGACTACAGCTACCTGGCCGAGCGCCGCTTCGAACTGCCAGGCCAGCAGGTCGAGCACCCTGACGGCTTGCGAGAACTGATCCTGACCACCGTCTGAACCTTTGCGCCACGGCTGGCGCCCAGGGCCCAGGCCGGGCCCTGACATTGAACTCCATAAAAAACACAATCCGGAGTAACACCATGGCCCACTTGAAACGCACCCTGTCGCTGGGTGCGGTGACGCTGTTCGGCATCGCCTACATGACCCCCATCATTGTGCTGGGCACCTTCGGCATCCTCGCCGACACCACCCAGGGCGCCGTGCCCTCGGCTTATCTGGCCGCCTCCATCGCCATGCTGTTCACCGCCCTGAGCTACGGCAAGATGGCCAAGGCCTTCCCCGTCGCCGGCTCGGCCTACACCTACGTGCGCAAGTCCATCAGCCCCAAGCTGGGTTTTCTGGCCGGTTGGGCGGTGCTGCTGGACTACCTGTTCCTGCCCATGGCGATCTGGCTGATCGGCGCGGCCTACCTGCATTCGGCCTTTCCGGCGGTGCCGCACCCGGTGTGGGTGCTGGCCTTCATTGCCGTCACCACGGCCATCAACATCATCGGCCTGCAGCTGGCCAAGACCGTCAATGGCGTGCTTATGCTGCTTCAGTTCCTCGTACTGGCAGCCTTCGTGGGCCTGGCCGTGCATTACGCCACCGGCGAGCTGAACCAGCCGTTGTGGTCGCTGGCACCCTTTCATCAGGACGGTTTCCAGCTGCCCCTGATCATGAGTGGCGCCGCCATCGCCTGTTATTCGTTCCTGGGCTTCGATGCGGTCAGCACCTTGACCGAGGAGACCCATGAACCGCGCAAGACCATCCCTCGCGCCATCCTGCTCATCACCCTGCTGGGCGGTTTCATCTTCATCGTGGCCAGCTACTTCGTCCAACTCGCGCACCCAAGCGCGACCTTCAGCAACCCGGACTCGGCCGCCTACGAAATCGCGAAGGCCATTGGCGGGGACATTTTCGTGAGTTTCTTCCTGATCGGCCTGATCGTGGGCCAGTTCACCTCGGGGCTTTCCGCCCAAGCCAGTGCCTCGCGCCTGCTGTTCGCCATGGGCCGCGACGGTGTGCTGCCCAAGCGTTGGTTCGGGCGACTGAGTACGCGGTTCGGCACACCGGTCATCAGCATCGTCCTGTGTGGCGTAGTCGCGCTGCTGGCCTTGCGCATGGACGTGACGACCTCCACCTCGTTCATCAACTTCGGCGCTTTCCTGGCGTTCAGCCTGGTCAACCTGTCGGTGATCTTTCACTACTGGATCGCCCAGGGCGAGCGCGGGCTCAAAGCGGCAGCGGTGTACCTGGCCTTCCCCTTGGTCGGGCTGATGGCGGATCTGTGGCTGATGGCAAGCCTGGACCCCATGGCCATCTACCTTGGCGTGGCTTGGCTGGGCATGGGGTGCCTGTACCTGCTGGTCATCACCCGTGGGTTGCGCCAACAGCCGCCAGAGATGCATTTCGAGGAGGCTTGAGGTCGAGTGGGCAGTATGATTTGCGGGGCTTGGAGATATGCCCCGCAGGGCTTGGGTCAGGGTGGGGATCGGATGATTGCGGCCAGTGCGAAATCTGGAAAACTCGGTGGCGTTCTTCGCAGCTGGAATTCTATGAGGCTTCCGGCCGTCGACGGATAACAAATGCGTAATGGCATGGATCTTTATAACCGTTGGCATTCGTGGTTCGGCGATTGGGTTGCTCGCGATTTCGTGCGGGGCCCAAGGCCGT
This sequence comes from Pseudomonas sp. UBA5666, assembly GCF_002420785.1. Taxonomy (NCBI): domain Bacteria; kingdom Pseudomonadati; phylum Pseudomonadota; class Gammaproteobacteria; order Pseudomonadales; family Pseudomonadaceae; genus Pseudomonas; species Pseudomonas sp. UBA5666. The sequence continues at coordinate 4,802 of NZ_DIIQ01000015.1, forward strand.
TCTCTAACACCTGTCAGTTTTGCCAGTGGCCGGGTGCGTACATCACCCGGATACTCAAGACGCCCGCCCTGCTAACGGGCGAAACGACAGTTCTCCAACCGCGAGCACAATCGCATGAACAGACTCGAGAGATCGGCGTACTCGCCTTACGGCTTTGCCGCAGAGATTCGATCTGCACACACGTTACTTGGCTTCAATGGTGAGCATGCGCAAGCGCTGACACCGCTCTACCTGCTTGGCTCCGGATACAGAGTCTACAACACGCGCTTAATGCGTTTTCTTTCACCTGATAGCCTAAGCCCGTTCGACGCGGGTGGCATGAATACCTACGCCTACTGTTCAAACGACCCCGTGAACCGCAGCGATCCCACTGGGCACTCTTTCCTATACCCCAACAAAAATGTGCGAAGACCAGCTATTACGCTGCCGAGTCGCGGCGAAGCAGGCAAGTGGCCGACACATCCCTCGGAGTTAGCGAAAAGGGATTTCAGCAATATGAAACTGAAGGAAATGTCCTATAAAGAGATTCAACACTGGTTCAAGATTTCCAAAGGGGAGTTAAAAGAAGCGAAACGCAATATACTGCGCAGCCCAAATGATGCTTCAGAGGCCATCGAGAAATATGTTAAAACTGAGAACCGCCACCATGTATTGACTGAAGCATTAAATTCAAAGATTACAGGACGCCTCGTACACGTTATTGAGTCGTTGTTGGAGGAAGGACTCTACAAACCAAGCATGCCGGTGGAGTCTAATGCAGAACTGGCGACATTGATGCGGAACGGCATGCCCGTTATTATCCCCAGTGTCCATGATTTTAGAACTGTCAAAATGCGTCACTAAGGCTGTACAAAACTTCGAGATACCCAACCGCTGCCCTCAAGCGCTAAGGTTCTTGAACCTTCCGCTATCGACGGAAAGGAATACTACGGCGGCTACGAACTTTGTGGGCGTCCGCTTGGATCAAGTACGAAGTCGGCACCCGTATGGTCTGCCCGCCTATGACACTGTTTTTCATCCACACGATGTCATGGGTCAGTGCTCCGACCTGCGCGCCGGTCAGGGGCACGCACAGGCTCAGATTGATGACATCCTGGCTGGCCAGGGCACTGTCCATCAGGTGGCGGCGCTGGCGTAGAGGGCTGTTTGCTGAGGACGATGTCGATGCCGACCACCGGCACCCCGGTCTGGTCGTCGCCCAGCTTGCCGGCGAGGATTTCCAGTGCGTTGTGCTCGCTCACCAAGCCGTTCTGCACACGGCGGGTGACGTTCAGTTACGTATGCGCATCGCTACTTCCTAGGCTTAGCCCTGGCAGTCGCTTCGGCCACCAGCGGGTCTTCAGGCCAATAGTGCTTCGGGTATCGCCCCTTCAGATCCTTCTTCACCTCCACGTAAGTGCTGCGCCAGAAGTTCGCCAGATCCTGGGTGACCTGCACAGGCCTGCGAGCCGGCGACAGGAGGTGCAGAACCAGCGGCTGCCTGCCCTGAGCGATGCGTGGGGTTTCTGCCAGGCCAAACAGCTCCTGAAGCCGCACGGCCAAAATTGGCGGATGCTGCGAATAGTCGATACGGATATTCGAGCCGGATGGCACCTGGATCGCCTGGGGTGCCTGGGTGTCCAGCTCCTGTGGAAGCGGCCAGGGCAGAAGGTTTCTGATGATCGAGGGCAGGTCCAGCTGGCTGAAGTGGCTGAGCCTCGTGACTTTACCCAGGTAGGGCGTGAGCCATTGGTCGAGCGTGTCCAGCAGATTGGCATCGCTCAGGTCAGGCCACTTGCTTTGTGCCTGCCCACGCTCGATATCCAGCTGGCGCAGCAGACCCACCCGGGCCTGCCACTGCCGCAGCTCGGGGTTCCAGGGCAGAAGCTCGATGCCCTTGCGCCTCACCAGGCTGACCAAGGCCAGCGAACGGGTTTGCTCGTCAAGGTTCGCCAGCGCTTTCGTCGACAGCACGAGCTGGCCTACCCGCCACTGCCGCTGCGCCTTGAGCACGCCTTCGCGCTCGTCCCAATCGACCTCATCGACCGACCTCACCAGGTCAGCCAGCTGGTTATCGAACAAGGCCGGATCGAGGTCACTCGCCAGGTAGATCCGCTCCTCGCGCTGTCCTTGCCGGCTACCCAGATCGGCCACCACCAGCCACTCATGTTTGGTGAGAGCATCGGGCTCTGAGAACACCGCAGCACGACCGTTGGAAAGACGGTATTCAGATGCAGTCGCCCGCCTCTGCAGGCCGATTCGATCAGGGTATGCGAACGCCAGCAGGCATCCTACCCACCGTGGGTGATCGAGCGCGTCTACAGGGCTCGAGGCCTTGCCACGCAGCAGCGACCGGTACTGCCGAGCAGACTGTTTCACGCGTTGCAGGGAACCGCCACTGCGACGGGCATGCTGCTCGCCCGACAGTGCGCTGAGCCGGGAGTGCAGGTCGGCACCGGCCCCACGCAGGATATCTTTCTCGCCCAGCAGAGCCGCGATGTTGCATGCCAGGTCATCCAGGCCCATCGCATTGCCCTTGATGAGCATGTGGGCGATCCGGGGGTGGGCTGGCAACGCGCTCATGGCCGCACCGTGTGGCGTGAGCTGTCCAGCATCGTCGAGCGCGCCCAGGCGCTTGAGCAGGTCTGTGGCTTGAGCGAAGGGCGCCGCTGGTGGTTGATCGAGCCAGGTCATCTCTTCCGGCTTCATGCCCCATCGAGCCAGCTGGAGCGCCAGGGCTGCCAGATCTGCCTGGAGGATTTCAGGGGTGCTGTAGCTGGCCATCTGCTCGTGCTGGGACTGCGACCACAGCCGATAGCAGACACCAGGCTCCAGGCGCCCCGCCCGTCCCGCCCGCTGGGTAGCGCTGGCCTTGGAAATGCGCTGTGTGTCGAGTCGGGTCATGCCGCTGCGGGGGTCGAACCTGGGTACTCGTTCAAGGCCACTGTCCACCACCACCCTGACCCCTTCGATGGTCAAGCTGGTCTCGGCGATGTTCGTGGCCAATACGACCTTGCGCGAGCCCTTGGGGGCCGGGTCTATCGCCGCACGCTGCGCCTGCAGGTCGAGGTCACCGTACAGCGGGCACACCATCACCTCTGGACGGCTGCCGAGATGTGCCTTGAGGTCCTCTGCCACCCGCCGAATTTCCGCCTGCCCAGGCAGGAACACCAGGATGCTGCCAGGTTGTTCATCGAGGGCGGCCAGGCACGTGTCCGTGATGCGCGCATCGATTCGCTCGCCCGGCTGATAGGGGCTGCCCCATACCGTCGAGACGGGATACATCCGCCCTTCACTGGTGACCACGGGCGCATCGTCGAGCACCTTCGAGAGGCGGGCACCCTCCAGCGTGGCAGACATCAACAGCAGCTTGAGCGGGGGCTCATCGCGCAGCAGTTCACGGGCGCTCAGGCACAGCGCCAGTGCCAGGTCGGAATCGAGGTTGCGCAGGTGGTACTCATCGAAGATGACCACGCCCACACCGTCCAGCGCCGGGTCCTCCTGAAGCCTGCGAGCCAGAATGCCTTCGGTGACCACTTCGATCTGCGTTCGCGGCCCTACCTTGCTTTCAAGGCGAATGCGGTAGCCGACCGTCTCGCCCACCTGCTCATCCAGCTCACTGGCCAAACGCTCCGCCGCTGCCCGCGCAGCCAGTCGGCGAGGTTCGAGCATCAGGATCTTTTGCCCGGCTAGCCAGGGCTCATGCAACAACGCCAGGGGCACCCGAGTGGTCTTGCCAGCACCCGGGGGCGCTTCGAGTATCACTTCATTGCGACTGGCCAGGGCCTGTCGCAGATCTGGCAATACACGGTCTATAGGTAATGAAATCATGGTGGCCCTCGAACAAGCAGGCGAGTATAACGGCGAACCGACGTTGTCCTATCATGGTCTTAACTGCGCGGGTTCAGGCGCCTTGCCTGGCCTGCCGAACGCCACGCCCGGAGATTTACATGCGCATTGCTTCCCGCCTGATCGGTGCTGCCCTCGTGGGCACCTTGCTGACGCAACTGACGGCTTGCGGCTCCATCTTCTACCCAGACCGTCGCGGCCAGATCGACGGCAAGGTCGACCCTGCGATCGCCGTGCTGGATGCCGTTGGCCTGCTGTTCTACGTCATCCCAGGGCTGATCGCCTTCGGCATCGACTTCGCCACCGGCGCCATCTACTACCCACCAGGGCAAACTGCGCAGGTGGACCCGGCCAAACTGAAGGACGCCGTCAATGCCGATGGCAGCGTGGACAATCTCAAACTGCAGGCCATTCTGGAAAGCGAACTGGGGCAGCGCCTGCCGCTGGACGACCCACGCTTGATCCAGCACCGCGGCAGTGCCGAACAATTGGCCAGCCTTGGGCTGGTACCTGCCGCCTGACGTCAAGGACGACCGCCTGAGATGACCACTTCGGCCGAACACAAACGGTTGCTCCGCCTGGCCACGCGCGCCTCCCTGGCGGTGGCCAGCATCCTGGTGGTCAGCAAGGCGCTGGCCTGGTGGTTGAGCGGCTCGGTTAGCCTGCTGGCCGGGTTGACCGATTCGGCCCTCGACGCCGTGGCGTCCTTCCTCAACCTGCTGGCTGTGCACTACGCCCTGCGCCCGGCCGATGACGACCACCGCTTCGGGCACGGCAAGGCAGAAGCCCTGGCTGGCATCGCCCAGGCGCTGTTCATCGGCGGCAGTGCCGTGCTGATTGCCTTGCAGGCGTTGGAGCGCCTGCGCAACCCGCAGCCGTTAGGCGATACCGCCATCGGCATCGGGGTGATGCTGTTGTCGTTGGTGCTGACCGTCGCGCTGCTGGCCGTGCAACGCAAGGTCATCCGCGCCACAGGTTCAACGGCGGTACGCGCCGATTCCCTGCACTACCGCTCCGACCTGCTGCTCAACGGCAGCATCTTGCTGGCGTTGCTGCTGGCGCGCTTCGGCTGGCCGCAACTCGATGCGCTGTTCGGGTTGGGCATCGCACTGTACATCCTGTGGAGCGCCCTGCAGATCGCGCGCGAAAGCACGGCGATTCTCATGGACAAGGAGCTGCCCGTGGATGTGAGCGAAGACATGGCCAGCCGCGTGCTGGCCATCGAGGGCGTGCTGGGCGTGCACGACCTGCGCACCCGGGTATCGGGCAACCAGTGGTTCGTGCAATTGCACATCGAGCTGCCTGGGCAACTGCCGCTGCATCACGCACATGGGCTGTGCGTGCAGGCGTCGGAAGTGATCCGCCAGCAGTACCCCAAGGCCGACGTGATGGTCCACGCCGACCCGGTGTAGCCCTCTAGTTGACGCTGTAGCCTCGCCCGGACAAGCACGCGCCAAGCGCCCGTTGGTAGGTACTTGCAACCGCAGGCGCCGGCGCGTAGGCCGCCATGGCAGGATCGAACCCCGACTGGCTGACCGCCCAGCGATGGCACTGGTAACGGTCCTGATCCTGCTGCTCCTGCCCCTGTCCATAGCGCGGATAAGCCACCACGTCATACCCCGACGCCGCTGTAGGCGCAGGTGCTGGGGGATTGACCACCACGTACTCGCGGCTGTTTTCCAGGTAGCGATAGTAGGTGTCGGCGACCAGGTAGATCATCGCGCCGTCCACGCGAAACTTGTGCGCATAGGGCGGCAGGTAGCTGACTCGCGCACCCGGGGGCGGCACCACGACCTGGTAACCCCTTTCCCAGGGGCGGTACCAGTACCCGCCGGAGTAGAAATAGTCCTGCCCCTGGTAGGGCACCTTCCAGAAACGGTCAACAAACCGCTCCACGGTCTGGCCAGGCCGGTAGTGCGGCCCGGGGCCCCAGCCTTCACCGTGGCCCCCAGGGCGGCCCTGCCAGCCCTCGTGAGGCGCGTAGCCAGGGCCTGGGCCATGCCAACGCGGGCCGTCATCGGGGCGGCGGGGAATGTCCTGGTAGAACCCCGGCCGTGGGGGCTGCGTCTGACCGACTTCGTCACGCGAATTGAGCGCACGCCCAGGCGCGGGCCCTGCCTCCACACCTGGCCCTGTAGCGGCGGGGGGCAAAGCACCTGGGCCGTCGTTGGGCCCGGCCGCCAGGGCTGCAACGCTGATGCCCATGCCCAGCAAACCAACACCTGCCCACTGCCAGATGTGCGACTTCATGGTAGTCCTCTCGACGGTAAAACGGCTGACTGCGCCAGTCTACCGCGCCCCATCACGCCGCCCATTAAATTTCAGCCATGAAAAAAGGGAGGCCACCTGGGCCTCCCTTCAGCAATTGTCGTCCGTGCTCGGCACTTGTGGCGCCGGCTCACCTCACACCGTCTTCTGGAAGGTGCGTAGCCCGGGGGCCTGGCCCATCCTGTTGGATGGCTTGGCCGCGAGCGCCCGTCTGGGGCGCATCGCCGTGGACTGATGTCCGGGCAGTGATTCTGGTGTTAACGATACCGGGCGCGCCCCGGCACAGGATTGCGAAGATTGCTCAGATAAATAGCACTTGCGCAATTTTTAACCCTGGATTGATAATTCGCCGCAATCCGAACAGAAAAGGCATGATTCATGAGCAAGCTGGACCGATACGACCTGAGCATTCTGGCTGAATTGCAGCGTGACGCGCGCATCTCCAACCAGGAGCTGGCCGAACGCATCGGCCTTTCACCCTCGCCCTGCTCGCGCCGCGTCAAGCAACTCGAAGACGACGGCTACATTTCCCGTCAGGTGGCCTTGCTCGATCGCAAGAAGCTGGGTTTGAGCCTGACTGCCTACGTACTCATCGGTATGGACCGGCACACCCCCGAGCGTTTCGAAACCTTCGAGGCCACCATCCGCAACCTGCCGCAGGTGCTGGAGTGCAGCCTGGTGACCGGGATGGACGCCGACTACCAGCTCAAGGTCGTCGTGCCCGACATGGACCATTACCAGAAGCTGCTGCTCGGTAGCCTCACGCGCATCGAGGGCGTCACCAGCGTGCGTTCAAGCTTCGTGCTCAACCAGGTGTTGGCCAGCACCGAGCTTCCATTGACCCACCTTCGCTGATCGGCTGCCACCTCACGGGTATACTTGCCCCCTCAACCCGCCTGGAGCACTGCAATGGATCCTGCCGTATTCGAAGAGTGGATGATGATCATCCTGGTGACCGCCTTGATCGGCTTCATGGGCTTCATCGTCTGGGACCTGGCGAAAAAATCCCAGGCGGGGCGGTTCGGCACCCTGATCCTGTTCTTCGTGCTCGGCCTGGGTGTGCTGGCGTTCATCATCAAGAGCGTGGTGGTGGGGTTCATCGAGGGGGTGTAGCCAGCGCGGTCGCCACGTGCCCGCTGGCCATGCCGCCTAGCGCCGCAGGGTCGGCGCCACCTCGCGCCAGCAGCCTTGCTCAAGCCCATCGAGTGTCCAATCGCCGATACGCACGCGCACCAGGCGCAAGGTGGGCAGGCCCACGGCGGCGGTCATTCGCCGTACCTGGCGATTGCGACCCTCGCGAATCACCAGCTCCAGCCAACAGGTCGGTACGCTTTTGCGAAAGCGTACTGGTGGGTTGCGCGGCCACAGAGCGGGGGCTTCGAGGCTGCGGGCCTCGGCGGGCAACGTTGGTCCGTCATTGAGCTGCACGCCTTCGCGCAGTTGGCGCAGCTGCTGCTCGGTGGGCTCGCCCTCGACCTGCACCCAATAGGTCTTGGGCAGCTTGTGCTTGGGGTCGGCAATACGCGCCTGCAGCGCGCCGTCATTGGTCAACAGCAACAGGCCTTCGCTGTCCCGGTCCAGCCGGCCGGCGGGGTAGACGCCCGGGATATCGATGAAATCCTTGAGCGTGGCCCGCCCCTCGCCGTCGCTGAACTGCGTCAGCACGTCGAAGGGTTTGTTGAACAGGATCAACCGCGGCTCGGCGGGTGGCGCCTTGGGCTGGCGGTGAGCGCCAGGCACAGGCCGCCCCTGAGGGCGGCGCGGCTTGGAACGGGGTGGCAGTGACATGGGTCCTCAGCGGAACGGCGGCTCGTCGAAGCTGCGCAGTTTACGCGAGTGCAGCGAATTGAGCTCGGTGCGCAACAGGTCCAGCGCCGCGATACCAATCTTCAGGTGCTGGCTGACCGCGCGGTTGTAGAACGCGTTGGCCGAGCCTGGCAGCTTGATTTCGCTGTGCAGCGGTTTGTCGGACACGCACAGCAAGGTGCCGTACGGCACCCGCAGGCGATAGCCCTGGGCTGCGATGGTGCCGCTTTCCATGTCCACGGCAACGGCGCGGGACAAGTTGATCAGCGGCCGTTCCTGGGCCCAGCGCAGCTCCCAGTTGCGGTCGTCGTAAGTCAGCACGGTACCGGTGCGCAGGCGCTTCTTGAGCTGCTCGCCCCGCTCGCCGGTCACCTGCGCAGCGGCTTCCTGCAGGGCCAGTTGCACCTCTGCCAATGCCGGGATCGGAATGTTCGGCGGCACCACGCGGTCAAGGATGCCGTCACGGCGCATGTAGGCGTGGGCCAGCACGTAGTCGCCAATGGTCTGCGACTGGCGCAGCCCGCCGCAGTGCCCGATCATCAGCCAGCAATGCGGGCGCAGCACTGCCAGGTGGTCAGTGATGTTCTTGGCGTTGGACGGGCCGACGCCGATGTTGACCAGCGTGATGCCGTCGCCGTCCCCTGCAATCAGGTGGTAGGCCGGCATCTGGTAGCGGTGCCAGACCACACCGGCGACCAGCGCCTGGGCCTCACCATGGTCCATGCTCTTCTCGATCACGACGTTGCCCGGCAACACCATGCGCACGAAGCGCGGATCATCGCGCAACTGCTCAAGGCCATGGCTGATGAACTGGTCCACGTAACGGTGGTAGTTGGTCAGCAGGATCCAGGGCTGCACGTGGCGCCAGTCACTGCCGGTGTAGTGCACCAGGCGCCGCAGCGAGAAGTCCACGCGCGCGGCATCGAACAGCGCCAGGGGCAAGGTATCGGTGCTGTCCCAGTCGTAGAGCCCATCGGCGATGTTGTCGGTGGCCGAGGACAGGTCGGTGCTGGGGAATACCCGCGCCAGCTGCGCGGCGGTGATGCCGCTGCCGGCCAGCTCGTCGCCCTGGTCGACCACGTACGGATACGGAATGGGCTGCTCGCTCACCCCCACTTCGACCGTGACGGTGTAGTCGTGCATCAACGGGCGCAATTGCTCCAGCAGGTAGCCGCGAAAAGCAGCCGGCTGGGTGATGGTGACGCTGTAGGTGCCCGCCACCTGGACCTTGGCGTAGGCCCGCGTGGTGGCAGCGACTTCGCCATTGCTGTGGTAGGTCAGGCGCAGCGCCGGGTAGCGGAACAGGTCTCGCTGCTGGGCATCGGGCTCGGTGCGGTCCTTGAGGTAACGCTTGAGGGCCTGGCTCAGGGCACCGGTGGCCTGCTCATGCAAGGCCGCCAGACGATCGACGGCCTGTTCGGGAGTATCAACGACTTCAAACGCGTGGCTCACACTGTGCTTCCTGTCTGGACATGCATGCGAACCATCTTGCCTGCCTTCTCGGGTAAATTCATCCCCTTGATGATGCAAGGCGGCGCAGCTGGGCCGAGCCGGTCAGCTGGCCATGGCCCGCGCCATCAGGGCCTGTACGTCCACACCGCGCGGCAGCGTGCCATAAGCGCGCCCTGTCCCTGTGAGGCGGCTGGCGATGAACGCATCGCTGACCGCACAATGGCCGGCCTCCAGCAGCAACTTGGCCTGCAATGCCAGGGCGATGGTCTCGGTCAGTTGCCGCGCCCGGTACTGGATGTCGCCCGTGTCGAGGAACGCATCCTTCAGGTTGACGATGCAGGTGGCCAGGCGCTTGTCGCCGTGTCCGTCCCCCAGTTCGGCGAACAACGCCTCCAGCACACCCGGCTCCTTGGACAAGGCGCGCAGCACATCCAGGCACTGCACATTACCCGAACCTTCCCAGGTCGAGTTGACGGGCGCCTCGCGGTAAAGCCGCGGCAGGATGCTGTCCTCCACATACCCCGCCCCGCCCAGGCACTCGGCCGCTTCGTTGATCATGGCCGGGGCACGCTTGCAGATCCAGTACTTGCCTACCGCCGTGACCAGGCGCGCGAAGTGCGCCTGCTGGGGGTCGTCGAGCTGCTCGAGGGCGTGGCCCATGCGCAGGCTCAGGGCCAATGCCGCTTCGCTTTCCAGCGCCAGGTCGGCGAGCACGTTCTGCATCAGCGGCTGCTCGGTCAACAGGCGGCCCGCCACCTGCCGATGCGCGCAGTGGTGCAGGGCCTGGGTCAGCGCCTGGCGCATCAGGGCACTGGAGCCGACCATGCAGTCGAAACGGGTCATGGCCACCATCTCGATGATGGTCGGTACGCCCCGGCCCTCCTCACCGATCATCCAGGCCAGCGCACCGCGAAACTCCACTTCGCTGGAGGCGTTGGAGACATTGCCCAACTTGTCCTTCAGGCGCTGGATATAGAACTGGTTACGGGTGTCGTCCGGGCGGTGGCGGGGCAGCAGGAAGCAGCTCAGGCCGTGCTCGGTCTGGGCAAGGACCAGGAAGGCATCGCACATGGGCGCCGAACAGAACCACTTGTGACCCACCAGCTCGTAGGCCTGGCCGGGCCCCGGCGCGCCGACTGGGTAGGCACGGGTGGTATTGGCGCGCACGTCCGTGCCACCCTGCTTCTCCGTCATGGCCATGCCCAACGTGACGCCGGCCTTGTGCCGGTCGCCGACGTTGCGCGGGTCATACTCACGCGACAGCGCCTTGGGCAGCCAGTAGTGGGCGATCTCGGGTTGCAGGCGCAGGGCCGGCACCGCAGCGAAGGTCATGGTCAGCGGGCAGCCCGTGCCGGCCTCGGCCTGGCTGTGCAGGTAGGTCATCGCCGCGCGGGCCACGTGGGCGCCCGGACGCGGCTCGGCCCAAGGCAGCGACGGCAGCCCATGCTCGACGGCGGTGCGCATCAACTGGTGATAGGCGGGATGAAACTCGACCAGGTCGATGCGATGGCCATAGCGATCATGGCTGCTGAACACAGGCTTGTGCGCATTGGCCAGAAAGCCTGCCTGCATCAACGGCCCACCGGCCAGCGCGCCGTACGCATCGATCCGCGACTGCGCCCAGTCGGCACCAAAGCGCCTGGACCACTCCTGTAGCGGCAGGTCCAGGCGGTACAGGTTGGCCCCGTCCAGCGGTGGCGGCTGGTTGGTGACCTCGTGGGTTTCAGCGAACTGGTGCAGGTTCATGGAGGTACTCCTGAATCCGGGCAGGCGTGAGGTTCCCAGTGAAGCACTGTCTGGTCGATGGACAAAGGGGCATTCCTGACTAAACGCAGGGGTGCGTGATGAGCGGCGCTTAGGCGGCCGGCTTCATCGGGATCGCCAGCGGCGTGTTCGTTCGACGCCCGAACCGGTGAGGCCTTCAGGAACTTGTAATCCAGTTCCCAATCGTCCGTGGGAGTCTTCCTAGAAGCTGAATCAAGCGCCTATAAAGCGGATGCCGCCTGCTACGTTGCGAGTTCTTTCTTGATCAGCAGGCAAGCCATGAGCATGCGAATCAGCATCCTGGGTCGGTACCAAGGCCTGGACAGCGATGAAACCACCACCGGCGCCATTTGCATTGCCGGGCAAGCCAGGGGGCGCGTCCATGGCCGTAACTGGCTGCTGCAAGGCGACAAGACCACGCCCTGCCCCGGCTGCGGGCAACCCGGCACGCTGGTGGAGGGCGAGCCCTATTGGAGTCAGGACGGCATACCCACGGTCCTGGACGGCGCATTGGTGGCGTGTGGGTGTCCTATAGGCAGCAACCGCGTGATTGCGGGCGGATCTGCGGCCCTTGCAACGTCCAGGGCATCTGCACCTGAACCGGTCAATGACGCCGTGCGAAACCCCGACGCCCGCGCTAGGACGATCGATCCGGAGCGGTTCCGGGACGCTGCGCCTTCAGTGGCTCAGCCCGTTAATGAACCGGGTTTCTACATCGTGCCGCGCAGCATGTCGTATGACGAGGTGCTGATAGAACTCGGTGCCCCATACGCTCACTTGTCCCGATCAGCACTGGAACGGCTCAACCCCACTTCGCGAAACGGATTCAAACCGGGCGAACTGTTCGTCGTGGGTGAAGAATCGGGGTACCCCATGTGTACCCGGCAAGAAATGTCGGTCATGGGTGCAGCGGAGCAGGCGCGTGCTGCATTGGCGGACCTCACCGAGGAGGAAGCCGGCTTCATGATGCAGTACCAGGCCGAGATCGCCGCGCTGTTTGGTGATACCAGTCTGGCCATGGGCGTAGCCGAGACGGTGGCGGGTAAGTCACTGGATGAAATCACCCGCCTCTTGCGCAAAATCGAAGACCTGCACAAAGCGCAATTCACCAAGCACGGGCACCTTCGCCACCCAGACTTCTTCGCCCAGCGCCAGCACCTGTTCAATCAGTTGAGTGCCGGTTTAAAGGCCACCTTTCTCAACAAGAGGCTCAATCTTGGGGATTACTCACGACTGCGCCGAGACTTGGGTATCTCCTCGAAAAGCCTGGTGCACCATTGGAGCAAAGCAGGCGGGCCCACCAGCATACCGGGGTATTCGACTCACTTGGATAGACTGGCGAAGATGGCCAAGTACTTGAAGGCTGGAGGGGCAGTGGGTATTACGCTCGGGGGTATTGGATCAGCGATGAACATTGCCGACGCGTGCCGGGTGGGGAATACGAAAGCATGTAGAAAAATGCGTTTTACTGAGGCTGGTAATTTTTCGGGTGGTTTAGTAGGTGGATGGGGGGGAGCGAAGCTAGCTAGCAGATTAACGCCCGGGATTTGCTGGTGGACCGGCCCAAAGGCATGGGCCTGTGGGATAGTGGTTACAGGGGCTGGAGCATTGGCTGGAAGCCTAGAAGGAATGGAATTCGGCGAATACGTAGGAGAGGTAATCTTCGAGGCTTTGCAGAATGATTGACCACCTTGACATAAAACTGAAGTTGTTTCTGCTCACTTCCCCTTTCATCATAGGCTTTATCTCACTGGCCATGGACCTGCGCATTGCATGTTCAAAAGAATACGACGTCATGATCGCAGCGCTCCAGCGCAGTGCGTGCCTAGAGTTTATTACAACACTCTGGGGAGAACAAAGCATACGCGCACGATTATTGGTGATCTCAATGGTGGGTGGGCTCATAGCATTTCCAACCTACCACATTCGCAAAGGTGCGCTTGATCCACTCGATTATCAGAATTTTCCAGCCTCCCTTAAAAAGAAGATCAACACCGCATCCTGGCTGAACACAGTAGCGTTCACTTGGCTAACAGTCGGTTACTTTTTCCTACTACCAAGGTGAAACTGTTTACTCATTACAAGCACCATGGATCCACGCTGATGATTGGGTATTCGACGCATCTGGGCGAGCTGGCAAGTAGGCCAGGTACTCGAAGCTCGCACGGCGGACGGGAATACAAAGCCATGTTGAAGAACACTATTTACTGAGCCTGACGATTTTGGCTTGCCCAAAATGGTCGGGGGCCAAAATAGCTAATGAAGTGATACTTATTCCTTCCCGAAGAACTGCCTTGACGGCGCTGCATACGGCATCTCGACCCCTGCAACAGCGCCTCTGACGGGAAGTCTTCGTGCATGCAATTAAGCGAAAACTTTCGAGGCCTTGAGAGTGATCAAGAATTTTGACATTACGTTTCAATTACTTTTTCTTGCCACTCCCTTTGCCCTCGGACTGACCGGTCTCGCCATGGATCTGCGTATCGCAGGCTCCAAAGAATACAAAGTCATGATCGGGGCCCTGCAGCGCAGTGCGTGCTTACCCTTTATTGTCACCCTTTGGGGTGAAAAGACTCTGCGTGCGAGAATGTTGGTGACATTCATGGTCGCCGGGATCGTAAAGTATCCAAAATCAAGTATTCGACGAGGCATGCTTGATGCACAGGATTATGAGCAATTTCCATCATCCATGAAAAAGCGGATAGTAATTTCCTCATGGCTAAACACTGTCGCGTTCAGCTGGTTGATCATAGGCTCTTACTTTCTTTGATGCCGTGAATCCCACGTCCACGGTATCTCGCTGCGCACATAGCTAACAGCACATCGTCCTAACCTACCGATGCTTACCGCCAACGCCGCCCCGCATGCCCCTGCACAGCCACCTGCCCCTGCGAAATCGCCAATTCCAGACTCATCTCGAACCGACTGCCCACGCCAGGCGCCGATTGATGCGATAGCCGTGCCCCCAGCAATTCGCTCATCTGCCTGCAGATGGCAAGGCCAATGCCCAACCCGCCATAGCGCCGGGTCATGGAGCCATCCACCTGAAAGAACCGCTGATAAAGAATCGACTGGTCGAGGTCTTCGAAACCGATACCCGTGTCGCTCACGGTAAACGTCAAGGCCAGTTGATTAGGGCCCCTGTGCTGCCCCCGGACCTGGATCATCACACCGCCCTGGTGGGTGAATTTCAGGCCGTTGTCCACCAGGCACCCCAGGCACCGGGCCAGCTTCGGCCCATCCCCCACCAGCCGGTCGGGCAGGTCCGCCGGCATGTCCACACTCAAGTACAGGCCCTTGCCCAGCGCCTGGCCGGCATACGTAGCGCGCAAGCCTTGCAGCAATGTCCGAAGGTCGAAGGGCGCTGGCTGCGCTCGCAGCCGCCCTGCTTGCAATTCGGACAAGGTCAGGATGTCGTCGACCATGTGCATCATGCCCTGAGCCGAGCCCACCGCCGTCTGGTGGAAGCGGGCCATTTCCGCGTCCATCGGCAGGGTATGCATCAGCTCCAGGGACCCGATCACGCCATTCATCGGGGTGCGCAGTTCATGGGTGACGCAGGCCAGAAACTCGTCCTTGAGCCGGTTGCTGTTGGCCAGTTGCTGGTTGAGCACTTCCAGTTGCTGCCCCGTCTCACGCAGGGTGCGGGCCTGCTCGTCGCGCAGCGTCTTGATGCGGTCTGCCAAGGCCAGCGATAGCAACGCCACCTCCAGCGCAGCGCCCAATTGGCTGGCATACATGGTCAGGAACATGTTCGGCAGGTAGCCCAGCACCATCAGCGTGTTGGCCAGCCCCCCGACCAGAAACGCGGTCCAGGCGATGATGAACCAGCGCGCCACGCGCAGGCCGCGCCGCCAGGCGTCGAGCCCTGCGCAGAAAACGCCCAGGCTGAACACGAGCGCCAAGGCGGTGGCAAGGCGCATGGCGAGGCCATAGGGCACGCTCACAGACAGCACCATCACCACGGCACCGCCCAGCATCAGCGCCTGCAGCAACCGGTCAAAGCCACGGCTGTTATGGCGAAGCTGCAGAAAATGCCGGGCGAACTGAGAGCCGAACAGCGCAGCTGCGCCGACGAACAACGGTGTGCAGGCATTGGCCCACCAGGGGCTGTCAGGCCACAGGTAAGCGATGCCGGCGCCGTTGACCGAGACCTGGTAAAGGCCGAAGGAGGCAATATAGAGGATGTAGTACAGGTAGCTGACGTCCCGCACGCTCAGGTACAGGAACAGGTTGTACACCAGCATCACCAACAGTACCCCGTAGATCATCCCCAGCACGTACAGGCGCGTGGCCTGGGCTTCCAGGTAAGCCTGGGGCGACCAGAGGGCCAGCGGCGCCTGCACCGAACCCTGGCTGTGCAGTCGCACAAAGACGGTGGTGACCTGCCCAGGTGGCAATTGCAGGTTGAACAGGTAGTTGTCCTGACGGATCTCCCGGCTTGAATAAGGCAACGCATCACCCGTGCGCTGGGCCAAGCGAAAGCGCCCGTCCGGGCCTGTCAGGTAAAGTTCGAGGTGATCAAGGGGTGGGTAGGCCAGCTCCAGCAACCAGTGCAGTGGCATGCCCGGCGCCGGGTCAGGGTGCAGTTCGAGCTTGAGCCAGAACACCGACGTGGAAAACCCGGCATTGAGGACGTCTTCAGGGTGGGGGCGAAAACGCTGCGCGAAGTCGGGCGCACTGACATCCGTGATGCTGGCGCTGCCGTCCGGGTCTTCATAAACCTGCATGACCTTGCCCAGAGGCAGGTGACGGGTGGCCGCGGTGATGTCCACCGCTTCGGCGAATGTGGGCAGCAAACCCATGAGCACAATCAGCAAATAGCGCATACAGCCCCAGCAAGGCCTGTCCGGTCGCGTCGCGGTTGCCCCCTTTCCGTTTGAGACGACGAAATCCTGCAGAACCTGTTTATCGATTTATCTGCGCACTCTAGCACAGCCTCAAGCTGCGTCGAGCGGCGGCACAAAACCCACAGGACCGCTCTGGAACGGGCCTTAGCGGCATTCAGGTGCGCATACCGTTCTTCGGAAAACGCACCGACCTGCACGCGCAAGGTCCGCACAAACAGGTTTGGTGGTAAGCTCGCCGACCATGAATACCTACGCCTCCCGCCCCGTTGTCCTCTGTCTCTCCGGCCACGACCCCAGTGGCGGCGCCGGCTTGCAGGCAGATATCGAAGCCCTGCTTGCACAAGGCTGTCATGCTGCGCCCGCGGTGACCGCCCTGACCGTGCAGGATACCGTCAATGTTTCCGACTTCCGCGTGCTCGACCGTGAGTGGGTGCTGGCCCAGGCCAATGCCGTGCTCACCGACTCCACGGTGGCCGCGGTCAAGCTGGGCATGCTCGGCTCGATCGACATGGTCGATACCGTGGCCGAGCTGCTGGCTGCACACCCGCACCTGCCGTTGGTGTGCGACCCGGTGCTGCGTGCAGGCGGCGGCGGCCGGCTGGGCAAGGACGAAGTAGGCTACGCCCTGCGTGAACGCCTGTTGCCGCTGGCGACCATCACCACGCCGAACCTGCCCGAAGCCCGCATTCTCGCCGAGCTGCCCGACGGCAGCGCCGACGAGTGCGCTGCCAGGCTGCTGGAGTTCTGCGAGCACGTGCTGATCACGGGCGGACACGGCGACGAGGTGGAAATCCACAACCGTCTGTACAGCCGCGACGGTCACCGCAGCACCTCGACCTGCCAACGCCTGCCGGGCAGCTACCACGGATCGGGCTGCACCCTGGCCAGCGCCCTGGCGGGTCGACTGGCCCTGGGCGAGCACCTGGAAAGCGCCGTGCGCACGGCCCTGGACTACACCTGGCGCACCCTGCGCGATGCGGAGCAGTTGGGACGAGGCCAGTTCGTGCCTCGGCGCCTGCCCCTGGATTTCTGCTCCTGACTCGAGGTGCTCATGACGCTACGCGGCCTGTATGCCATCACCGACAGCCAATTGCTGGCCGGCCGATTCCTGTCTCATGTGGAGGCAGCGCTCGAAGGGGGCGTATGCCTTCTGCAGTACCGTGACAAAAGCGACGACGCCGCGCGGCGCTTGAGAGAAGCCCAGGCGCTCCAGCAATTGTGCGAGCGCTACGGCACCCAGCTGATCATCAACGACGATGCCGAACTGGCCAGGCACCTGGGCGTGGGCGTCCACCTGGGGCAAACCGACGGGCCGCTGACCCCTGCACGCGCCCTGCTGGGCAGCGCGGCGATCATTGGCTCGACCTGCCATGCCAGCCTGGACCTGGCCGCCCAGGCAGCCCGCGAAGGCGCCAGTTACGTCGCCTTCGGCCGCTTTTTCACCTCCAGCACCAAACCCGGCGCCCCGGCTGCCGACGTCCGTCTTCTGGCGCAGGCGCGCGCCCAGGTGAACCTGCCGATCGCCGCCATCGGCGGGGTCACCCTCGACAATGCCGCTGCACTGGTGCACCACGGTGCCGACCTGCTGGCGGTGATCCACGGCTTGTTCGGTGCCGATAGCGCGCAGGAAGTCACCCGCCGCGCCCGCGCCTTCAACGCCTTGTTCGCATCCTGATTCGAGAGAATTTTCCATGTCCCGTTCCGAAGCACTTTTCGCCCAAGCCCAGAAGCACATCCCCGGTGGTGTCAACTCGCCCGTGCGCGCGTTCAAGAGCGTGGGCGGCACGCCTTTGTTCTTCAAGCATGCCGAGGGGGCCTACGTCGTCGACGAAGATGACAAGCGCTACGTCGACTACGTGGGCTCCTGGGGCCCGATGATCCTGGGCCATGGCCACCCTGACGTGCTGGACTCGGTACGTCGCCAGCTGGAACACGGGCTGTCCTATGGCGCCCCGACCGCCATGGAAACCGAAATGGCAGACCTGGTGTGCTCGCTGGTGCCTTCCATGGAAATGGTGCGCATGGTCAGCTCGGGTACCGAGGCGACCATGAGCGCCATCCGCCTGGCCCGTGGCTACACCGGCCGTGACGCGATCATCAAGTTCGAGGGCTGCTACCACGGCCACTCCGACAGCCTGTTGGTCAAGGCCGGCTCCGGCCTGCTGACCCAAGGCGTGCCCAGCTCGGCCGGCGTGCCGGCCGACTTCGCCAAGCACACCCTGACCCTGCCCTTCAACGACATCGCCGCCGTCGAGAAGACGCTGGCTGAGGTGGGCCAGACCGTGGCCTGCATCATCGTCGAGCCGGTTGCCGGCAACATGAACTGCGTACCGCCGGCGCCGGGCTTCCTCGAAGGCCTGCGCGAGCAGTGCGACAAGCATGGCGTGGTGTTGATCTTCGATGAGGTGATGACCGGTTTCCGGGTTTCGCTGGGCGGCGCGCAGGCGCACTACGGCATCACCCCCGACTTGTCCACCTTCGGCAAGATCGTCGGCGGCGGCATGCCGGTCGGCTGCTTTGGCGGCAAGCGCGAAATCATGGGCTGCATCGCCCCGCTGGGTCCGGTCTACCAGGCGGGTACGCTGTCGGGCAACCCGCTGGCCATGGCCGCCGGCCTGACCACGCTCAAGCTGATCAGTCGTCCAGGCTTCCACGCCGAGCTGACAGACTACACCAGCCGCATGCTCGACGGCCTGCAACAGCGCGCCGACGCTGCCGGCGTGCCGTTCGTGACCACGCAGGCTGGCGGTATGTTCGGCCTGTACTTCAGCGGGGCCGACGACATCGTCACCTTCGATGACGTAATGGCCAGTGACGCCAGTCGCTTCAAGCAGTTCTTCCACCTGATGCTCGACGGTGGCGTGTACCTGGCGCCGAGCGCGTTCGAAGCTGGCTTCACCTCGATCGCTCATGGCGACAACGAGCTGCAGATCACCCTGGATGCCGCTGAAAAGGCCTTCGCAGCCCTGAAGTAACCCGGCGCTTACCCACCGTGATCGCCGGTAGAACCCGCTATCACGGTGGTTGTACCGGCCATCGCCAGGGGCGTACGCCGTGTGAACGGGCGCACGTTCGATGAGGCCATACGGGTAACGAAGGACTCTTGCCATCAGCCTGTTTCGCCACGCCGACATAAATTCGAGTAAAACTTTGTAAGGTTGGCGCTGCTTATCCCATAATGTGCCACCAGAGACATTGGCCGCAGCTTTGCAGAGGTAAGTCGATCCCCATGAACCGCACCGGCCGCGCCCTCACCCTGGGCTGCCTGTTGCTTCTCCAGCCCCTGCTGGCCCTGGCGGAGGGCGGTAACTCGTTGCTCATCCCGACGACGGGTCGCTGCACCTTGAACGTGCAGCCGCAGGACCTGGCAAGCGCACTCAAGAGCTGTGAACAGGTGGCCGATGCCGGCGATGCCCAGGCACAGTTCGAGCTGGGCGAGTACTTCTATGCGCAAGCGCCAAAGAACCTCAACAAGGCACTGGACTGGTACCAGAAAGCGTCCCTGCAAGGCCACGCCGAGGCCCAGTACCGCCTAGGGTCGATGTTTTTCCGCGGCGAAGGGGTCAAGGCCAACAACGTGCAGGCCTACATTCTCTTGAAGATGGCGGCAGTCAACGGCGCTGAAGATGCTCTGGACATGGCAGATGAAGTGACAGAGCAGATGCCCAGGGACGACCTGGAGCATGCGACGCAGGTGCTCGGCCAGATCTTCCGCAAGTACCTGCTGGAGCTGCAGAACGCCGAGGGACGCTCGCCGTTCTCCCCGCTGCCCTAGGCTCTGTGTGAAAAGTCTTGAGACGAAGGTCAGGCAAGGCGAAAACGGCCGAGGAAGCGGAGTTTACGGGTTGTAAATGAGCATTCCGACCGGGCTGGCGCTCCAGGCTGTTTTCAATCACCGAGTATCAAGGCTTTTCACGCAGAGCCTGGGCTTTGCTGGGCATAACGCCGTTGAACCCATCAGGACTTTCGCCACTGCCATTCAAGGGTTATTCTTGAGTTCACACTCATTGCCGTCGGGCGGCTATAAACGACCTTGAACGCACCCATCGAACCCCATCGTTTCATCCTCGAACCTATCGAGGCCCACCGTTTCGCCAACTTGTGTGGCCAATTCGACGAGCACCTGCGCTTGATCGAACAGCGCCTGGCCATCGAGATCCGCAACCGCGGCAATCAGTTCGAACTGATCGGCGAATCCAAGACCACCCATGCTGCCGAGCAACTGCTGCGCCGTCTCTACCGTGAGACCCAGGCCACCGAGCTGTCGCCGGAAACCGTGCACCTGTACCTTCAGGAATCGGCCGTCGAGCACATCGACAACCCGGCGGTAAACGAGGTCAGCGTCTCGCTGCGCACGCGCAAGGGCAATATCCGACCACGGGGCGCCAACCAGCAGCGCTACGTCAAGGAGATCCTGGCCAACGACATCAACTTCGGCATCGGCCCGGCCGGTACCGGCAAGACATACCTGGCCGTGGCCTGTGCCGTCGACGCGCTGGAACGTGAACAGGTTCGCCGTATCCTGCTGGTGCGCCCGGCCGTTGAAGCTGGCGAGAAGCTCGGGTTCCTGCCGGGCGACCTTGCTCAGAAGATCGACCCTTATCTGCGCCCGCTTTACGACGCCCTTTATGAAATGCTGGGTTTCGAGCACGTGGCCAAACTGATCGAACGCCAGGTCATCGAAATTGCGCCGCTTGCCTACATGCGCGGTCGCACCCTGAACAACAGCTTCATCATTCTCGACGAAAGCCAGAACACCACGCTCGAGCAGATGAAGATGTTCCTCACCCGCATCGGCTTTGGCTCCACGGCGGTGATCACCGGCGACATCACCCAGGTCGACCTGCCCCGGGGCACCAAGTCGGGTCTGGCGCATGTGATCGAGGTGCTACGGGACGTGCCGGGTATCAGTTTCACCCACTTCCAGCCCAAGGACGTGGTACGTCACCCCTTGGTGCAGCGTATCGTCGAGGCCTATGACCGCTTCGAAGCCCGCCAAGCCACCCCCGAGGCACCCGGCAAAAATGCTTGAACTGGACATACAACGGGCGACCCAGGCGCTCGCCCCGATTGATGCCGACTTTCGCCGCTGGTGCGAGCTGGCCTTGCAGCAACGCAAGGCCGACTCGGAGATGACCATTCGTCTTGTCGACGAAGCGGAAGCACGCGAGCTCAATCACACGTATCGGCACAAGGACTACGCGACCAACGTGTTGTCCTTCCCGGCCGACGTGCCAGATGAGCTGCTCGATATTCCCTTGCTGGGCGACCTGGTGATCTGCGTCGCGGTGGTTGAACGCGAGGCGGCCGAGCAAGGCAAGTCGCTGGAGGCGCACTGGGCACACCTGGTCATTCATGGCTGCCTGCATCTGCTTGGCTACGACCACATCGAGGATGAGGAAGCCGAGGAAATGGAAAGCCTGGAACGAGAATTGCTGGCGCAACTGGGTCACCCGGACCCATACGCCGATGACGAAACCGAATCAACCCCACACTGATAGACCAAGGATCACGAGAACCGCCATGAGCGAAGATCGATCGAGCAACGGGCAGAAGTCCTGGCTGGGTAAACTGACCCAGGCTTTTGCCCATGAGCCGAAAAACCGCCAGGAGCTCCTGGAGCTGCTGCGCGAAGCACATCAGAACAAGCTGCTCGACAGCGAGGCGCTGACCATCGTCGAAGGGGCCATCCAGGTGGCGGACCTTCAGGTGCGTGACATCATGGTGCCACGCTCGCAGATGAACAGCATCAAGGCCGGCCAGTCACCACGCGAGTTCCTGCCGGCGGTGATCGACGCAGCGCACTCGCGCTACCCGGTAATCGGCGAAAGCCATGACGATGTGCTCGGTGTCCTGCTCGCCAAGGACCTGCTGCCGCTGATTCTCAAGGAGAACGGCGACAACTTCGACATCAAGACGCTGCTGCGCCCGGCCACGTTCGTGCCCGAGTCCAAGCGCCTGAACGTGCTGCTGCGCGAGTTTCGCGCCAACCACAACCACATGGCCATCGTCATCGATGAATACGGCGGCGTGGCTGGCCTGGTGACCATCGAGGATGTGCTCGAACAGATCGTCGGCGATATCGAAGATGAACATGACGTCGAAGAGGACAGCTATATCAAGCCGCTGCCTAACGGCGACTTCCTGGTCAAGGCACTGACGCCGATCGAGCACTTCAACGAGTCCTTCGACAGCGCGTTCTCCGACGATGAGTTCGACACCGTCGGCGGTTTGGTGATGAGTGCGTTCGGCCATTTGCCCAAGCGCAACGAAACCACCGAAATCGGTGCGTACAAGTTCCGCGTGCTCAACGCCGACAGCCGCCGGATACACCTGCTGCGCCTGACCCCGATCAACCGTTAAGGAACGACATGCGCTGGATCACCCGCCCCGGCTGGCCCGGTAACCTGCTGGCCTTGGCGGCCGGCGCTTCTACCCTCCTGGCCCTGGCGCCATTCGATCTGTGGCCACTGGCGCTGCTGTCCATCGCCATGCTCTACCTGGGCCTGCGCGAGCTTGGCCCGCGCCAGGCCCTGTGGCGTGGCTGGTGGTTCGGCTTTGGCCTTTACGGCGCCGGCACCTGGTGGATCTACGTCAGCATGACCAACTACGGCGGCGCCTCGCCGCTGTTGGCCATTGCGCTGCTGGTCGCGTTCTTTGCGGCCCTGGCCTGGTTCTTCGCGCTGCCCACCTGGTTGTGGGCGCGCTGGCTGCGGCGCAGCGAGGCGCCCCTGGCCGATGCGCTGGGCTTTGCTGCCCTGTGGGTGGCGCAAGAGGCGTTCCGCGGCTGGTTCCTCACCGGCTTCCCGTGGTTGTACGCAGGCTACAGCCAACTGGACGGCCCGCTGGCCGGCCTGGCGCCTCTGGGTGGGGTGTGGCTGGTGTCGTTTGCGTTGGCCCTGACGGCTGCGCTGCTGTGCAACCTCAACCGTTTGCGTGCCCGCCCGGGCTTTCTTGCCATCGCCTGCGTGCTGCTGCTCACCCCCTGGGCAGTGGGGTTGGCGCTCAAAGGGCATGCCTGGACCACCCCCGCAGGCGAGCCGCTCAAGGTCGCTGCCATTCAGGGCAACGTCGAACAGGACGTGAAGTGGGACCCGGCGCATATCGACGCCCAGCTGGCCCTGTACCGCGACCTGAGTTTCAGTTCAAAGCCTGCCGACTTGCTGATCTGGCCGGAAACCGCGGTACCTGTGCTCAAGGACCAGGCCCAAGGCTACATCGACGTCATGGGCCGCTTCGCCGCAGAGCGGCATTCAGCCCTGATCACTGGCGTGCCGGTTCGCGAGGTGGTGCACCGTCAGCGTCGTTACTTCAACGGCATCACCGTCACGGGCGAAGGGGACGGCACCTACCTCAAGCAGAAGCTGGTGCCCTTTGGCGAATATGTTCCGCTGCAAGACATGCTGCGAGGGCTGATCGAGTTCTTCAACCTGCCCATGTCGGATTTCGCCCGGGGCCCTGAGGACCAACCGCTGCTCCAGGCCAAGGGTTATCAGATCGCGCCTTACATCTGCTACGAGGTGGTCTACCCCGAGTTTGCCGCCGGCCTGGCAGCACGCAGCGACTTGCTGCTGACCATCAGCAACGATACCTGGTTCGGCACTTCCATAGGCCCGCTGCAGCACTTGCAGATGGCTCAGATGCGTGCGCTTGAAGCCGGCCGCTGGATGATCCGCGCCACCAACAATGGCGTGACGGCCTTGATCGACCCGTTCGGGCGCATCACGACCCAGGTGCCTCAGTTCCAGCAGGCGGTGATGTACGGCGAGGTCGTGCCGATGCAGCAGCTGACGCCTTATCTGCAATGGCGTTCGTGGCCGCTTGCGATCCTGTGTGGGTTGCTGCTGGCCTGGGCGTTGATGGCCGGGCGCGTGGCCAGGGCCGTGTGATGCGGCCTTGCAGTTGACGTTGCAAGGGGCTGCTTCGCAGCCCCCCTTCAGTAGAACAACCGATACCCCACCAGCCCTGCCACCTCGTTGAGCAACTGCCCGCTCTGCCACATCGCCCGGCTTTCCGGCAGCCAACCTCCGAATGGCCGCGCGGGATCACGGCCGAGGAAACCGACCGGCGCGGGTATCACCTCGAAACCTGCCTGCTCGAAGCTCCAGCGCGAGCGCTGCATGTGCCAGGCCTGGGTCACTACCACGACGCGGCGTATCCCCAACGGCTGAAGCACGCTCGCCGAGTACTGGGCATTTTCCCAAGTGGTGCGGCTGGCCTGCTCCAACCACGTCACCTCAACGTCGAAGTCCTCATGCAGGCTGTCAGCCATCAGCTGCGCCTCGCTGGGCGGTGTGCCGTAGTGCAGCCCGCCGCTGGTCAGCACCGGTAGCCCGGACGCCTTGGCCAGGCGAGCGGCAAGGCGCAGCCGTTCCAGGGCCGTGGGCGTCGGCTGGTCGACACCCGCCCAGGCAGGGTCGCCCCGTTCACGCCCTGCGCCCAGTACGACGATGGCATCGGCCCGACGCTTGAGGCCAGCCCAGTCCTGCCCGGCTAACGCAGGCTCGGTTTCCAGCGCTTCTGCCAGGCACTGCACGGCCACGGGCAAGCTGGTCATCCACAGCCCGCCCAGCCCTGCCACAAAGCACACAGCGGCCAGCCGGGGGCGACGCCCGCGCAGCCACCAGGCTGCAAGCAGCAGCAGAAACAGCACACCGGGGGGTAACAACCATTGCTTGATGAAATAGCGGATGGGCATGCACACCTCCTTCGAAGGTGTGCAGACTAAAAGCATCGGCGCCGGCCAACAACATGGCCGGCGTCGATCAAGGTCGGATAAATGTGCAAACCCTGGACATGTGCCGCGCAACCCCTAGCGGCGGGAGGCCTTGCGTGTGCGTGGCGTGCGCACGGTGCGCTTGATGTCCTTGAGCCAGATGATCCTGGCCGACGTAGGCTCAGCCTGCGGCCTAGGGCATGCCGCCTCGTTAGCGCGCTTCTGGAAAGTATCCAGATACGCCTTGATCACATCGAACTCAGCGCGGCTCAAGCCACGCAATTCCAACTCGGTCAGCGCCTCGTCCCGAAGCCGCATGGACGTTCTGGCCGTATCCAGGGCAAGGCCCAGCCTATCGATCAGGCGCTCATAGAGTTCTGGTTTTACTGCAGGTAGCTGCGACTCTCCCATTCGTTCACCTCATTGAAGATAACGATTATCTCCCCCACCCCAGAGCTTAGCGTCGTTGCGAAAAGCAGCCCGGCGCTGCGACCAGCGGCCATTCGCAACGAACGTTTCCCACGATGCGCGGCGCTGCTGTATGCTACGGCGTTCACTCCCGATGACACCGGAGTGCCGGACGCAGCGAGGTTCGCTGCCTGGAAAGGTCTCCTCTCTCTCAGCCAAAAGTAGCCATGCACGAACAATACACGCCCCGTGATATCGAAGCCGCCGCCCAGACGTTCTGGGACGAGCAACAATCGTTCGCTGTTACCGAACAGCCAGGCAAGGACACGTACTACTGCCTGTCGATGTTCCCGTACCCGAGCGGCAAGCTACACATGGGCCACGTGCGCAACTACACCATCGGCGACGTGATTGCCCGCTACCAGCGCATGCTGGGCAAGAACGTCCTGCAGCCGATGGGCTGGGACGCCTTCGGCATGCCCGCCGAAAACGCGGCGATGAAGAACAACGTCGCCCCGGCCAAGTGGACCTATGAAAACATCGACTACATGAAGACCCAGCTCAAGAGCCTGGGCCTTGCCATCGACTGGGCCCGCGAGGTCACCACCTGCAAGCCCGACTACTACCGTTGGGAGCAGTGGCTGTTCACCCGCCTGTTCGAGAAGGGCATCATCTATCGCAAGAACGGCACCGTTAACTGGGACCCGGCTGACCAGACCGTGCTGGCCAACGAACAGGTCATCGACGGGCGCGGCTGGCGCTCCGGCGCGCTGATTGAAAAGCGCGAAATCCCGATGTACTACTTCCGCATCACCGACTATGCCGATGAGCTGCTGGAAAGCCTCGACGAGCTGCCGGGCTGGCCTGAACAGGTCAAGACCATGCAGCGCAACTGGATCGGCAAGTCCCGCGGCATGGAAGTGCAGTTCCCGTACGATCAGGCCAGCATTGGCCACACCGGCACGCTGAAGGTCTTCACCACTCGCCCGGACACGTTGATGGGCGCCACCTACGTGGCGGTCGCCGCCGAGCACCCGCTGGCCACCCAGGCGGCCCAGGGCAACCCGGCGCTGCAGGCCTTCATCGACGAGTGCAAGGGCGGCAGCGTGGCCGAAGCGGACATGGCCACCCAGGAAAAGAAAGGCATGGCCACGTCCTTGCTGGTCGAGCACCCGCTCACCGGTGAGAAACTGCCGGTCTGGGTCGCCAACTACGTGCTGATGCACTACGGCGACGGTGCCGTCATGGCCGTGCCAGCCCACGACGAACGCGATTTCGAGTTCGCCCGCAAGTACGACCTGCCGATCAAGGCCGTGGTGCGTACCAGTGCAGGTGACGAAGTGGGCGCAGAGTGGCAGGCCGCCTATGGCGAGCATGGCCAGCTGATCAACTCCGGCGAGTTCGACGGCCTGGATTTCGCCGGCGCCTTCGACGCCATCGAAGCGGCGCTGGTGCGCAAAGACCTGGGCAAGTCCCGCACCCAGTTCCGCCTGCGCGACTGGGGCATCAGCCGTCAGCGTTACTGGGGCTGCCCGATTCCGATCATCCACTGCCCGTCCTGCGGCGATGTGCCGGTGCCGGAAGACCAACTGCCGGTTACCCTGCCTGAAAACGTGGTGCCGGACGGTGCAGGCTCGCCGCTGGCACGCATGCCCGAATTCTACGAATGCAGCTGCCCCAAGTGCGGCACTGCGGCCAAACGCGAAACCGACACGATGGACACCTTCGTCGAGTCCTCGTGGTACTTCGCGCGCTATGCCTCGCCCAACTACGAAGGCGGCATGGTAGACCCCAAAGCGGCCAACCACTGGCTGCCGGTCGACCAGTACATCGGCGGCATCGAACACGCCATCCTGCACCTGCTGTATGCGCGTTTCTTCCACAAGCTGATGCGTGACGAAGGCCTGGTCACTTCGAACGAACCGTTCAAGAACCTGCTGACCCAGGGCATGGTCGTGGCCGAAACCTACTACCGGGTCGCCAGCAACGGCGGCAAGGACTGGTTCAACCCCGCCGATGTCGAAGTCGAGCGCGACGCCAAGGCCAAGATCGTCGGCGCACGCCTGAAGACCGATGGCCTGCCGGTTGAAATCGGCGGCACCGAGAAGATGTCCAAGTCCAAGAACAACGGCGTCGATCCCCAGTCGATGATCGAGCAGTACGGCGCCGATACCTGCCGCCTGTTCATGATGTTCGCCTCGCCGCCCGACATGAGCCTGGAGTGGTCCGACTCCGGCGTAGAGGGCGCCAGCCGCTTCCTGCGCCGCGTCTGGCGCCTGGCCCAGGCCCACGTCGCCCAAGGCCTGCCTGGCAAGCTGGAGGTTGCGACCCTGGATGACGCGCAGAAAGTGATCCGCCGCGCCATCCACGCCGCCATCAAGCAAGCCAGTACCGATGTAGGCCAGTACCACAAGTTCAACACCGCCATCGCCCAGGTGATGACCGTGATGAACGTGCTGGAAAAAGCGCCGCAGGCCACTGCGCAAGACCGTGCCCTGCTGCACGAAGGCCTCGAAGCCGTCACCCTGCTGCTGGCTCCGATCACGCCGCACATCTCCCACGAGCTGTGGAAGCAACTGGGCCATGACCAGGCCGTCATCGATGCCGCCTGGCCTGTAGTGGATGAAACTGCGCTGGTACAGGACACCGTGACCCTGGTGGTGCAAGTCAATGGCAAGCTGCGTGGCCAGATCGAGATGCCGGCCGCAGCCAGCCGTGAAGAAGTCGAAGCCGCCGCGCGCAGCAACGAGAATGTCCTGCGCTTCATCGATGGCCTGGCCATCCGCAAGGTCATCGTGGTGCCGGGCAAACTGGTCAATATCGTCGCCAACTGATGGCAACGCCCGTTCGCAGGCTCTGCGCACGGGCGGAACAGGCTCACGAGGGAGCAACAACATGATCAAACGCAATCTGCTGGTAGTCGGCCTGGCGGTCATGCTCAGCGCCTGCGGGTTCCAGCTGCGCGGCACGGGCACCAGCGAACTGAGCGTCAAGGAGATGGACGTCAGCGCGCGCAATGCCTACGGCCCGACCGTGGTTCAACTGCGCGAAGTGCTCGAGCGCAGCGGCGTGAACGTTCACGCAGGCGCACCGTACCGCCTGGTGCTGACCAACGAACAGGAGCGCCAGCGCGCCGTTACCTACAACAGCGGCAACCGCACGGCAGAATTCGAGCTGACCACCGAGCTGGACTATAGCATTCAGGGCCTGAACAACCTAGAGCTGACCAGCGACAAGGTCGAAGTGCGCAAGATCTATGTGCGCGACGCCTCGAACATCACCGGTTCCGAGCAGGATGCCAAGCGCGCCCGTGACGAGATGCGCCGCGACCTGGTGAATGCCATGATCGTGCGCCTGCAGAACCTCACCCCTGCCCAGCTCGATGAGCTGCAGCGCAAGGCCGATGAGCGTGCCAAGGCCGAAGCGGATGCGCTTGAAGCTGCGCGTCGCCAGCAGGCCGAGACACCTCAGCAGTCGCCACTGGAAGTGCCGGGCAACTGAGCCCGTGCAGGGCGCCGCCAGGCGCCCTGCCCCCCAATGCCATGAAACTCGCCCCCGCTCAACTCACCAAACACCTGCAAGGCTCGCTCGCGCCCGTCTACGTGGTCAGCGGCGATGATCCGTTGCTGTGCCAGGAAGCGGCCGACGCGATCCGCAGCGCCGCCCGCCAGCAAGGCTTCGACGAACGCCAGGTGTTCAGTGCCGATGCCAACTTCGATTGGGGCACCCTGCTGCAAGCGGGTGCGAGCCTGTCGCTCTTCGCCCAGCGACGCCTGCTGGAACTGCGCCTGCCCTCGGGCAAGCCGGGCGACAAGGGTGCTGCTGCATTGCTGGAATACTGCGCCCGCCCTGCCGAAGACACGCTGCTGCTGATCAGCTTGCCAAAGCTCGATGCCAGCGCGCAGAAGACCAAATGGGGCAAGGCACTGGTCGAGGGTGATCACTGCCAGTTCATCCAGATATGGCCCGTGGACGCGCATCAGCTGCCTCAGTGGATCAATCAGCGGCTGCAACAGGCAGGCCTGAGCGCCCAGCGTGATGCCGTGGACCTGATTGCTGCGCGCGTGGAGGGCAACTTGCTCGCTGCCGCGCAGGAAATCGAAAAGCTCAAGCTGCTGGCCGAGGGCAATGTCATCACCCTGGAAACCGTCCAGGCTGCGGTGGCGGACAGCGCGCGCTTTGACGTCTTCGGGCTGGTCGACGCCATTCTCAAGGGTGAAGCCGCCCATGCCTTGCGCATGCTCGAAGGCCTGCGCGGCGAAGGGGTGGAGCCGCCGGTGATTCTGTGGGCCCTGGCCCGTGAACTGCGGCAACTGGCGGGCCTGGCCCAACTGTTCAGTCAAGGCGTTCCCCTGGACAAAGCCTTCAGCCAGGCACGCCCGCCGATCTGGGACAAACGCCGCCCCCTGGTCAGCAAGGCCCTGCAGCGGTTACCTGCGCAACGCTGGCCACAGCTGCTGCAGGACGCTCAGCGTATCGACGCCCAGATCAAGGGCCAGGCACAGGGTTCACCCTGGACGGGCCTGGCGCGCCTGGCGCTGCTGATGGCCGGCCAGCGCCTGGCACTGCCTGCCCAATAGCCGGTGCCCTGCCTGTAGCGCACGCGCTTGTTGGCCACCGCCGGCACGCCACCTCATGAAACGGCCAGATCACGCTCACCCTATAAACAATCAATTGGCCTGACCCCGGCCAACCCTGCACAATGCAGCCTGCAATGTCCGAACACAGGAACCGCCTTCATGAGCAAAAAGCCGAACAAGCAAGGCCACAACAAGGCCAAGTCCATCGTCGCCCAGCCCCTGTTCCGTTGCCGTCAGGAACGACCGGAGAAAGGCAAGGGCAGCTACCGCCGCGAAGCCTTCCAATCGAGAGATTGGGAGGCTTCTTACTTTTTGGCGGCATGAAGGCATCCGTAGCGCAGGCATGATATGGTCATCACCTGACCTGCAGACCTGGACCTGTGCATGCTCTACCGTCTTTTTCCTCGCTGGGAAACCCGCCAGCTCGTTGCGGCCTCCAGCTTCATCCTGCTCGTTGCCTGTGCGGAAAAACCCACGGCAGCCGATGCATTGCCCCTCGCCCAGGCGCAGCCGGCCCCCGTCGTAAATGCACCTGGCAAGGCGCCAGACAGCAACCCAGATATCCAGCCGTCCCAAACCTTCGCCCAGTGGCAAGCAGGTTTCCGCCAGCAGGCCCTGCAAGCGGGCATTGCCCCCGACGTCTTCGACAAGGCGTTTCTCGACGTTACCCCCGACATGGACGTGATCAAGGCTGACCGAAGCCAGCCAGAATTCACCCGGCCAGTCTGGGAATACCTGGAAGGTGCCTTGTCGCCCCTGCGCGTACGCAACGGCAAAAGGCTGCTGGAGCAGAACGCCGAGCTGCTGACCCGTCTGGAACAGCGCTATGGCGTCGATCGCCAGATCCTGGTCGCGGTATGGGGCATGGAAAGCAACTTCGGCCAGTTCCAGGGCAGCAAGTCAGTGATCCGCTCCCTGGCCACCCTGGCCTATGAAGGGCGACGTCCACAGTTTGCGCATGACCAGCTGATTGCCGCCCTGCAGATCATCCAGCACGGCGATATCCAAGCCGACGCGATGCGCGGCTCCTGGGCCGGCGCCATGGGCCAGACCCAATTCATCCCGACCACCTACAACACCCATGCCGTGGATTTCGACGGCGATGGCCGCCGCGATATCTGGAACAGCACGCCCGATGCCTTGGCCTCCACCGCACATTACCTGCAAAGCTCAGGCTGGAAGCGTGGCCAACCCTGGGGGTTCGAGGTGCAGGTACCGGCAGGCTTCGATTATTGGCAAGCTGACGGGACCTCGCGCAAGCCTATCGCCGAATGGTTGGCCATGGGCCTGACACTGCCTGCCGGTACGCAGTTGCCAGCCGGTAGCAATGAGCTGCCAGCCGCCCTGTTACTGCCCGCTGGTGCGCGAGGCCCAGCATTTCTGGTTCTCGACAACTTCCGCGCCATTCTCAAGTACAACAACTCATCGGCCTACGCGCTGGCCGTCAGCCTCCTGAGCGATCGCTTCACCGGCTGGGGCTTCATCGCTGGCAGCTGGCCCAAGGACGACACGCCCCTGAGCCGCAGCGAGCGCATGGAGTTGCAGAACTTGCTCAATGCCAAGGGTTTTGATGCGGGTAACGCCGACGGGATCATTGGCGCCAACACCCGCAAGGCCATCCGTAACGCCCAGCAGGGCCTGGGCTGGCCAGCCGATGGTTATCCGACGCACAAGCTCCTGGAGAGCCTACGGTAGCCGTAGGCTTACGCTTACTGGCGATGGTGCGGGTCAGCTACCCCAGCAACGGTAATCGTCTGCCTGGGGTGGCCTTGGCGCCAGGCTCACGCCTGGAACAGCGCCTGCTCAAGCACCAGGCGCTGCCGTTCGCTGTCCAGCGTCACTCGGGCACCCAGCGGCAGGCAGATATTGGGGTCACAGTGTCCACTGCGCCACCCGGCCAGTACTGGTACGCCCAAGGGGCCGAACGTGTCGCGCAGCAGCGGTGCCAGCGCCGCCGCGGTAATGCCAGCGAAGTCCCCTACCAGCACACCCTTGATACCTTCCAGCTTGCCGGCCAGCCGTAACTGCGTCAGCAGACGATCGACCCGGTACAACGGCTCGTTCACATCTTCGATGAACAGGATGCAGCCCTGGGTATCCAGCTCTGCCAAGGTCCCCAGGGTTGCACCCAGCATCGACAGGTTCCCCCCCATCAGCGGGCCACTGGCAAGGCCGGGGATGACGGTGTTCAAGGGGAACTGCGCCGGGTGTGTGATCGGGTCACCGGCTGCCAGGTGCCCGCTCAGCTGCGCCACCAGCGACGATTCGGTCGGTGCCTGCTTGCCCCCCAACAGGTCGGCGTTGAGCATGGCCCCGTGGAAGCTGATCATCCCTGTATGGCGGTAGAGCGCCGCATGCAAGGCGGTGATATCGCTGTAGCCGATCAAGGGCTTGGGGTGGTTTTGCAACAGCTCGAAATCGAGCCTGTCCAGCAGGCGCATACTGCCGTAGCCGCCACGCATGCACAGGACCGCGTCGATGGACGGGTCCCGGAAGGCGTCGTGCAGGTCCTGTAGTCGCTGCGCGTCGGCGCCTGCCAGGTAGCCCTCGGCCTGGGTCGCACCCGGATAGACCCGGCAGCGGTAGCCGCGCTCGGCGAACCACCGGGTCGCCTTGTGCACATCCAGACGCGCGGGGCCTGCCGGGGCAACCACGGCAAAACAGGCATCGGGCGCAATGGCCTTGCGCAGTGGCAAGGCAGAAGGTTCAACGCACTTCATCGGGCAACTCCATACGGCTTGTCCCGGACAGCTTACGGGTTGGCTGGCAGAAAAAAAAATGCCGATGCAGCCTTGCGGCGCATCGGCATTTCTATTTTCACGGTCAGATCAGAGCTTGATCTTGGCTTCGTGCGCTTGCTGGTCGGCGTGGTAGGACGAGCGCACCAATGGGCCGGAAGCGACGTTCTTGAAGCCCATGCGATAGCCTTCCTCGGCGAACCAGGCAAAGGTGTCGGGGTGCACGAAGCGCTGCACTGGCAAGTGGCTGCGCGATGGCTGCAAGTATTGACCCAGGGTGAGCATGTCGATGTCGTGTTCGCGCATGCGGTGCATGACCTCGATCACTTCTTCGTCGGTCTCGCCCAACCCGAGCATCAGGCCGGACTTGGTGGGCACATGCGGTACCAGCTGCTTGAACTTCTGCAGCAGGTCCAACGACCAGTCGTAGTCCGAACCCGGGCGAGCGGCCTTGTACAGGCGCGGCACGGTTTCAAGGTTGTGGTTGAACACATCCGGCGGCTCCTGGGCCGTGATCGCCAGCGCCACGTCCATACGGCCCCGGTAGTCCGGAACCAGGGTTTCGAGCTGCACGCCTGGCGACAAGGCGCGGATTTCGCGGATGCAGTCGGCAAAGTGCTGGGCGCCGCCATCGCGCAGATCATCACGGTCAACCGAGGTGATGACCACGTACTTCAGGCGCAGGTCGGCAATGGCCACCGCAAGGTTCTTCGGCTCGTCCAGGTCCAACGGCTTGGGACGGCCATGCCCCACGTCGCAGAACGGGCAGCGCCGGGTGCAGATGTCGCCCATGATCATGAAGGTGGCGGTGCCGCCCGAGAAGCACTCGCCCAGGTTCGGGCAGGAGGCTTCTTCGCAGACGCTGTGCAGCTTGTGCTTGCGCAGCAGTTGCTTGATGCGGTCTACCTCGGGCGAGACCGGGATACGCACGCGGATCCAGTCAGGCTTCTTGGGCAGCTCGTCGGTGGGGATGATCTTGACCGGGATGCGCGCGACCTTGTCGGCGCCTCGCAGCTTGACCCCGGCTTCGACCTTTTTGGGGGCGGAACGCGCAGTAGCGTCCTGGGTTGGGATCAGGTTCGGCACGGCTTCTTGCACAGTAGTCATATTCAGTCGATTCCGCCCGTGAGGGTCGTCTGCTCTGCGTAGTCGAGGTGCTTGACCAGCTGTTCGCGCAGCCTTGTCCTGACCTCGTCGAGTTCGATCGGGCCTGCCAGGTCACGCAGCTGGGTCATCGCCAGCCCCGCATAACCGCAGGGGTTGATTCGGCAAAAGGGCGCCAGGTCCATGTCCACGTTCAAGGCTAGGCCATGAAAGGAGCGGCCGTTGCGGATACGCAGGCCGAGCGAAGCGATCTTCGCGCCGTCTACATACACACCCGGTGCATCGGGCTTGGCAGCGGCCTGCACCGCGTAGCCATCGAGCAGGGCGATCAGGCTGCGCTCGATGCGGCTGACCAGGTCGCGTACGCCGAAGCCCAGGCGGCGTACATCCAGCAGCAGATAGGCCACCAGCTGGCCTGGCCCATGATAGGTCACCTGGCCACCCCGGTCGGTCTGCACCACGGGAATATCGCCCGGCACCAGCAGGTGCTCGGCCTTGCCAGCCTGCCCTTGCGTGAAGACCGGCGGGTGTTCGACCAGCCAGACTTCATCCTGGGTATCGGCAGTGCGCTGCTCAGTGAAACGCCGCATGGCCTCGAGCACCGGTTCATAGGGCTGCAGGCCAAGTTCGCGGACACCGAGGCAGCCGGGCATCAGAGCACCATTTTCACGATGCCGGTGGCACGCAGGGCGCTGTTGATATCGTGGAGCTGATTTTCGCTTTCGGCCACGATGTGCAATTGCACAGTGGTGTACTTGCCTTCCTTGCTCTGGCGTTCGGCCAGCGTGGAAAGATCGACCTTGGCGTGTTTGCTGAGCACTTCGATCACGGTGTCCTTGAAGCCGACACCGGTGTCACCGATGACCTTGATCGGATAATCGGCACAGGGAAATTCGATTTTGTGAGACTTGACGTCTGGTTCGCTCATGGCGGAAACGGCCTCGCAAGCCGTGGCAACAACAACACCCCCGCGATCACGCGGGGGCGTGCAGGTCACGTGTCAGTTGAACAACCCGTAGAAGAATAGACGGATGCTATCCCACATACGGCGGAAGAAACCACCTTCCTCGACGCCATCGAGGGCGATCAGGTCGGCGCTGTGAACCACTTTGTCGTCCAGTTTGACTTCAACCTTGCCGATCACGTCACCCTTGGCGATGGGGGCGGTCAGTTGCGGGTTCATGGTCATCGAAGCCTGCAGGCGCTTGAGCTGGCCCTTGGGCATGGTCATGGTCAGGTCTTCGGCAAGGCCGGCCTTGACTTCGCTGGTGGCGCCTTTCCACACAGGAGCCTTGGTCAGCTCGGTGCCCTTCTGATAGAAGGTCTGGGTTTCGAAGAAGCGGAAGCCGTAGGTCAGCAGCTTCTGGGTTTCGGCAGCGCGGGACTGCTCGCTGTTGGTACCGAACACCACGGCGATCAGGCGCTGGCCGTCACGTACGGCCGATGCCACCATGCAGTAGCCAGCCTCTTCGGTGTGGCCGGTCTTCAGACCGTCCACGGTCTTGTCACGCCACAGCAGCAGGTTGCGGTTAGGCTGCTTGATGTTGTTCCAGAAGAACTCTTTCTGCGAATAGATGGCGTAGTGAGCCGGGTCGACGTTGATGATCGCACGGGCCAGGATCGCCATGTCGTGAGCAGAGGAATAATGCTCCGGGTTCGGCAGGCCAGTGGGGTTCATGAAGTGACTGTTGGTCATGCCCAGGTCGGCAGCGGTCTTGTTCATCATGTCGGCGAAAGCGTCTTCGCTGCCGGCGATGTGCTCGGACAGGGCGACGGAAGCATCGTTGCCGGACTGGATGATGATGCCGTGCAGCAGGTCGCTGACGGTCACCTGGCTGCCCACCTTGATGAACATGCGCGAACCGCCGGTGCGCCAGGCGTTTTCGCTGACGGTCACCGGGTCGTTTTCGCCGATCTGGCCACGGCGGATGTCCAGCGTGGCGATGTAGGCGGTCATCAGCTTGGTCAGGCTGGCTGGCGGAAGACGCTCGTCACCGTTGTTCTCGACCAGCACGTTGCCGCTGGACGCGTCCATGAGTACGTAGGACTTGGCTGCCAGTTGAGGCGGCGCGGGCGTCATCTGCTCGGCCGCGAAGGCCACCGGGGTGAGCAGGAGCAATACGGGCAAGCAAAGTCGTTTGGCAAGGTTGGTGATGTTCATCCGTCTCTCGAAAATCGCTAATGGTCTGGAGATGTTTTCTGGGCAAGCACACGGCCCAGCACCGGTCAGTCTAGTTATTGGCCTGGGGCCTGGCCCGGCAACGTGCGACAGGGTGCCGCTGCGGGCAAAACCGGCATTGTACATGGCTGGGCCTGTCAATTCATGACAAAACCGCCACTTTGCACCGCTCTTGTCCATAGGTGGACCCCACCCGCAGGCTGTTCATAGCGTGCGCGAGGGGTCAGTCACCCTGTCGGGACGCCTGGTCAGTCAGCTGTGACCAACTTGGCCTGCCCCAGGTTCGCCAGGCGGATGCTGTTCTGCGCCTGCTGGACTTCACCCTCGCTGTTGATCGGCCCCAGGCGTACGCGATGCAGCGTCTGCTGGTTGCGTACGATCGAGCTGATGAACACCGGTGCGCTGACCATGCTGCTGAGCTTGGCGCGCAGCAGCTCGGCCGCATCGGGGTTGGCGAATGCGCCGACCTGCAGGAAGCTGCCGCCAGTGCCGGCAGGCACGTTGTTGCCACCGACCTGCACCGGCACCACCGGCGCCGCATGCTGCTGCGGCGGTGGCGTCCACTGCTCTACCCGACCGGAGCTGGCCGGGATCGCCTGGGTCTGGGCCACCTGGGGCTCCTTGAGCACCATGGGCGGCGTCTGGCCGCGTTGAGCCCACCATTGCTGGGGGTCGATGCCTTCGACGCGCACATGGGCAGTACCGATCTCGGCGTAGCCCAGCTTCTTCGCCGCCGCATACGACAGGTCGATGATGCGATCGGAATAGAACGGGCCGCGATCGTTCACCCGCAGGATGACGCTGCGACCGTTGGCCAGGTTGGTCACCTTTACATAGGCGGGCAATGGCAGCGTCTTGTGCGCGGCACTCATGCCGTACAGGTCGTACAGCTCGCCGTTGGCGGTGTTCTGACCATGGAACTTGGTGCCATACCACGACGCCGTGCCCTCGGCGCGGTAGTTGCGCGCATCCTGCATCGGGTAGTAGGTCTTGCCCAGGACGGTGTAGGGGTTGGCCTTGTAGTTGCCGGTGTGCAGGGTGGGCGTGGCATCGGGGATCTTGTTGACGTCCACATCCCACCACGGCGCACCGTCCTTGTGGGCACGGTTGATGTCCAGGCCGGGCTGGCTGCGCACCACGCTCGCGCCGCTGGAACTCTTGGGCGCCGGGCGGCTGGAGGAGCAACTGACCAACGCCAGGCCGATGGCGGCGCAGGTGACCAGCTTGAAGGAAGTGGTAGAGAAAATTGCGCGCATTAGTTGACGCCCCGTGCTTGGACCAGCTGTTGCGCAAGCTGATGCACCGCCATGGCATACATCACGCTGCGGTTGTAGCGAGTGATCGCGTAGAAATTCTTCAAGCCCACCCAGTACTCGGGGCCGTTCTCACCCTCCAGGCGGAAGGCCGTGACGGGCAGATCATCGCGCAGCGAATCATGAACCGACCAGCCAAGGGCACGCAACTCCCCGACCGTGCTGGCCGGCTCGATACCGGTGGTCAGGCCTTGATCGGCGCGCTCGCCCTGCACGGTGGCGCGGCTGACCACGCTCTGCCCGGCCATCCAGCCATGGCGCTTGAAGTAGTTCGCCACGCTGCCGATGGCATCATCGGGGTTGGTCCAGATGTTGATGTGCCCATCACCGTCGAAGTCCACGGCGTAGTTGCGAAAGCTGCTGGGCATGAACTGCGGCAGCCCCATGGCCCCGGCATAGGAGCCCTTGAGGGTCAGGGGATCGAGTTGTTCTTCACGGGCCAGCAGCAGGAACTCACGCAGTTCCTTGCGGAAGAATTCGGCGCGTGGGGGATAATCGAAGCCCAGGGTGGACAACGCATCAAGCACTCGGAAGTTGCCCGTGTTGCGCCCGAAGAAGGTTTCAACGCCAATGATCGACACGATGTATTGTGCCGGCACCCCATATTCCTGCTCGGCCCGCGCCAGCACGGCTTCGTGCTGGCGCCAGAAGTCCACGCCCCGCGCAATGCGCGCGTCAGTGAGGAACATCGGGCGGTATTCCTTCCAGGGTTTGACCCGTTCGGCTGGCCGCGAAATCGCATCGAGGATCGACTGCTTGCGCTGCACTTCACGGAACACGCCCATCAGTTGTTCTGGGGCAAAACCATGGTCGCGGCTCATCTGGCCAACGAATTCGGCCACCTGGGGCGAGTTGTCGTAGTCGCCGGCCTCGGCCAGCTGTACAGCGCCAAACAGGCTCACCGCACCAAACCACGGCGCACAACGGGTAGCCCAGTTACGCACTGCTTGCATGTAATTGTTCACCTTATTCAAACCTGTGCGATCCACTTTCGATGCGTGTGGATCGACATCAGAACGCCAAACGCTGACAGCAGCGTCACCAATGAAGTTCCGCCATAGCTAATGAAGGGCAAGGGCACGCCGACGACGGGCAGAAGGCCACTTACCATCCCGATATTGACGAATACGTATACGAAGAACGTCATGGTCAAGCTGCCAGCGAGCAGCTTGCCGAACAATGTCTGTGCCTGCGCCGTGATCATCAGGCCACGCCCGATCAGCAGCAGGTACACGATCAGCAACAGGCAAATGCCCACCAGGCCGAACTCCTCGCCCAGCACGGCGATGATGAAGTCGGTGTGGCTTTCAGGCAGAAAGTCCAGGTGCGACTGCGTGCCCAGCAGCCACCCCTTGCCAAATACGCCGCCAGACCCAATCGCCGCCTTGGACTGGATGATGTTCCAGCCCGTGCCCAGCGGGTCGCTCTCCGGGTCGAGGAAGGTCAGCACCCGCTGCTTCTGGTAGTCGTGCATCACGAAAAACCACATGGCCACCGCCACCGGCACCGTTGCCGCCAACACGCTGAGAATCCAGCGCCAGCGCAGGCCGCCCATGAACAGGACGAAGGCACCGGAGGCCAGAATCAGCAACGCCGTCCCCAGGTCCGGCTGGCGCACGATCAGAATGAAAGGCACGCCAATCAGTACCAGGCTGATGGCCACGTGCTTGAGGTGCGGCGGCAGGGTGCGCTTGGACAAGTACCAGGCGATGGTCGCCGGCATGATGATCTTCATGAACTCGGAGGGCTGGAAGCGAATCACCCCGGGTATGTTGATCCAGCGCGTTGCACCCATGGCGTTGTGGCCCATGACGTCCACCACCACCAGCAGCAATACCCCGGTCAGGTACGCCAGTGGCACCCAGCGCGCCATGAACCGTGGCTCGAGCTGGGCGATGACGAACATCGATACCAGGCCGATGCCAAACGAGGTGGCCTGCTTGAGCAACAGGTCCCAGTTCTTGCCGCTGGCCGAATACAGCACGAACAGGCTGCCCGCGGCCAGGGTCAGGAGGATGATCAGCAGGGGGCCATCGACGTGGATGCGCTGCAGGAAGCTGGCGCGCCGACGCATCACATCCTCGCTGGAGAGCATGCGATCGAAATTGTTCATCACAGCGGCGACTCCTGAGTAGCGGTAACCGGCGCAAGCTCAGGCTTGAGCCGGCCGTTTTCGTCCAGCAGCCAGGCATCCATGATCTGGCGCACCACAGGCGCGGCCACCCCAGAGCCCGACTCGCCGTTCTCGACCATGACCGACACCACGATCTTGGGGTCTTCTGCCGGTGCGAAGGCCACGAACAAGGCGTGGTCGCGGTGACGTTCCTGAAGTTTGTTGCGGTCGTACTTCTCGCCCTGCTTGATGGCCACCACCTGTGCGGTACCACTTTTGCCGGCGATGCGGTACTGGGCACCGATGGCAGCCTTGCGGGCGGTACCGCGCGCGCCGTGCATCACCTGCTCCATGCCGTGGGTCACACGCGCCCAATCGGCCTTGTCGCGCAGCACGATGTCCGGCATCGGGTTTTCATCCACCGGCGGTTCCCCTTCGATGGTCTTGGCCAGGTGCGGCCGGTTCCATACACCCTTGTTGGCAATCAGCGCCGTCGCCTGGGCCAGTTGCAGAGGCGTGGCCTGCATATAGCCCTGGCCGATACCCAGGATCAGGGTTTCGCCCGGGAACCAGGCCTGCCGGCGCGTAGCCCGCTTCCATTCCCGCGACGGCATCAACCCTGCGGACTCTTCGAACATGTCCAGCGACACCCGCTGACCGATGCCGAACTTGTTCATGTAGCTGGACAACCGGTCGATGCCCATCTTGTGGGCCAGGTCGTAGAAGTAGGTGTCGTTGGAGCGCATGATGGCGGTGTCCAGGTCCACCCAGCCGTCACCCGAGCGGTTCCAGTTACGGTATTTGTGATCGTAGTTGGGCAGCTGGTAGTACCCAGGGTCGAACACACGGCTGCTCGGGGTCACCGCGCCGCTGTCCAGGCCGGCGATGGCCACGGCTGGCTTGATCGTCGAACCGGGCGGATAAAGGCCGCGCAAGATGCGGTTGAACAGCGGCCTGTCGATCGAATCACGCAGTTCGGCATAGGCCTTGAAGCTGATGCCGGTGACGAACAGGTTGGGGTCGAAGCTGGGCTGGCTCACCATGGCGAGCACTTCGCCGGTACGTGGGTCGAGCGCCACCACCGCACCACGGCGCCCGGCCAAGGCGGCTTCGGCCGCTTCCTGCAACCTGATGTCCAGGCTCAGCACGATGTCCTTGCCAGGCTTGGGGTCGGTACGTTTGAGCACCCTGAGCACACGGCCGCGGGCGTTGGTCTCGACTTCTTCGTAGCCGACCTGGCCGTGCAGCGTGGCCTCGTAGAACCGCTCGATACCAGTCTTGCCGATGTGGTGCGTGCCGCTGTAGTTCACAGGGTCCAGGGTTTTGAGCTCTTTCTCGTTGATACGCCCGACGTAGCCCACCGAATGCGCGAAATGCGCCCCTTGTGGATAGTGACGCACCAGTTGGGCGACCACCTCCACCCCTGGCAAGCGGAACTGGTTCACCGCCACACGGGCGATCTGTTCCTCGTTGAGTTCGAACAGGATGGGTACCGGCTCGAACGGCCTGCGTCCCTGGCGCATGCGCTTTTCGAACAGTGCGCGGTCGTCTGGAGTGAGTTCCAGTATCTCGACGATGCTGTCCAGCACTTGCTGCCAGTCTCCCGCACGCTCACGGGTCATGGACAGGCTGAAGCTGGGCCGGTTGTCGGCGATCACTACCCCGTTGCGGTCGAAGATCAGCCCGCGTGTCGGCGGAATCGGCTGCACATGCACCCGGTTGTTCTCAGACAGCGTGGAGTGGTAGTCGTACTGGATGATCTGCAGGTAATACAGCCGCGCAATCAGCACGCAGATGAGCAGCATGACCGCCACGGCGCCGACCACGACGCGGTTGCGCACCAGACGGGCGTCTTTTTCGTGGTCCTTGAGGCGGATCGGCTGCGACATCGGGCTGCTTACAGGCTCATTTGTGGTAGGGATGCCCGGACAACACCGTCCAGGCCCGATAGACCTGCTCGCCGATGAGTATCCTGACCAGCGGGTGCGGCAAGGTCAGCGGCGACAGGGACCAGCGCTGATCGGCGCGGGCGCACACTTGCGGCGCAAGCCCTTCGGGCCCACCCACCATCAGATTCACCGTGCGCGCATCCAGGCGCCAGCGGTCCAGTTCACCTGCCAGCTGTTCGGTGCTCCACGGCTTGCCATGGACCTCCAGGGTTACGACGCGCTCCCCGGGTTGCACCTTGCTGAGCATGGCTTCGCCCTCCTGGCGAATCAGGCGGGCGACGTCGGCATTCTTGCCGCGGGTGTTCAGCGGTATTTCCACCAGCTCGAGCGATAGTTCGGCCGGCAGGCGCTTGACATACTCATGCCAGCCCTCCTCGACCCACTTCGGCATGCGCGAGCCAACCGCGATCAGGCGCAGACGCACGGCGCTTTCCTTATTCGCGATCTTTGAGCTTGTCGGAGTACTCGTGGACATGGTCCGGGCTGTGGTGCTTGCCATCGGCGGCGCGGCTCTGCTCGGCGCCCTGCCACAGGCGTTCGAGGTCGTAGAACTGGCGTGCAGCCGCAGTCATCATGTGCACGATGACATCGTTGAGGTCCAGCAGCACCCAGTCGCTGTCGCCCTTGCCTTCCTCACTCAGAGGCTGGGCGCCCTTGGCCTTGACTGCCTCGCGGACCTTCTCGGCCATGGCGTTGATCTGACGGTTGGAGGTACCGGTGGCGATGATCATGTAATCGGTCAGGCTGTGCTTGTCACGCACGTCGATGACCTGGATATCCTGGGCCTTGACGTCTTCCAGCGCTGCCGTGGTCACTGCGACCAGTTCGTCGCCGTAAATTTTCTGCTTGGTCATATAAAACTCGTTCAACTCGTAGGATGAGGTGCCAGGGGCACCGTCAGTTGGGCGCACGATACAGTTCGTGCGCCTCGATGTAGGCCAGTACGGCGTCCGGCACCAGGAACCTCACCGACCTGCCGCTGGCCAGCAGCTGTCGGATCTGTGTAGCTGACACCGCAAGCGGTGTCTGCCAGACGAACGAAATGTTTCCCGCCGGGCCGGACATGGCGGTGGGATCGCTCTGCGAACGGGCAGCCAGCAGGTTGCGCAGTTCGTCGGGGGGGTCTACATCCGCATCCGGGCGTTGCAGCACCAGGATGTGGCAGTGTTGCAGCAGTTCTTCCCAGCGGTGCCAGCCGGGCAGTCCGCAGAAGGCGTCCCAGCCCAGCACCAGAAACAACTGGTCGTCAGCGGCAAGCTCGGCACGGATCGACTCCAGCGTATCGATGGTGTACGACGGCTTGTCCCGTGCCAGTTCACGCGCGTCCACGCTCAGGCCTGCAACGCCCGCGACGGCGCCCTGCACCATGGCCAGGCGATCGTGCGCGGCCACTTGCGGCGTGTCTCGGTGCGGCGGGCGAGCATTGGGCAACAGGCGCAGCTCGTCCAGGGCCATGAACTCGGCGACTTCGAGCGCACTGCGCAGGTGGCCGATGTGGACCGGGTCGAAGGTGCCGCCAAGAATGCCGACGCGGCGAACTGCCTGGGCCTGACTCAACTCAGCAGGACTCCTGGCCGCGCAGTTGACCGTCGCCGATCACCACGTATTTCTCGCACGTCAGGCCTTCGAGGCCGACCGGGCCACGGGCGTGAAGCTTGTCGGTGGAAATGCCGATCTCGGCACCCAGGCCATATTCGAACCCGTCGGCGAAGCACGTCGGGGTGTTGAGCATGACGGAGGCCGAGTCCACTTCAGCCATGAACTGGCGCGCCTCCCCCTGATGCTCGGTGATGATCGAGTCGGTGTGATGCGAACCATAATGGTTGATGTGCTCGATGGCCTGATCCAGGCTGTCCACCACACGGATGGACAGTACGGCATCGAGGTACTCGGTGTGCCAGTCGTCCTCGCTGGCCGCGTGCGCGTCGATCAGCGCACAGGTACGCTCGCAACCGCGCAGCTCAACGCCTTTCTCCTGGAAACGGCGCGCCATTTCGGGCAGGAAGCGCTCGGCGACCAGCTGGTCCACCAGCAGCGTTTCCATCGCCCCGCAGATACCGTAGCGGTAGGTCTTGGCGTTGAACGCCACGCGCCAGGCCTTGTCCAGGTCGGCATGCTGGCTGACATGGACATGGCAGATACCGTCGAGGTGCTTGATGACCGGTACCCGTGCGTCGCGGCTGATGCGCTCGATCAGGCCCCGGCCACCGCGCGGTACGATGACATCGACGAACTCGGGCATGCTGATCAGCGCGCCCACCGCCTCGCGGTCGGTGGTTTCCACCACCTGAACCACGGCGGCGGGCAAGCCCGCCGCCGCCAGGCCGCGCTGGATACAGGCGGCAATCGCGCGGTTGGAGTGGATGGCTTCGGAGCCGCCGCGCAGAATCGTGGCATTGCCTGACTTCAGGCACAGGCTGGCTGCGTCGATGGTGACGTTCGGGCGTGATTCGTAAATGATGCCGATGACGCCCAGCGGCGTGCGCATCTTGCCGACCTGGATACCCGATGGGCGGTAGCTCATGTCGCGAATGGCGCCGACCGGGTCCGGCAGGCTGGCGACCTGCCGCAGGCCGGTGATCATGCCGTCGATGCGCGCCGGGGTCAGGGCCAGGCGGTCGAGCAACGCGGCTTCCAGCCCAGAGGCACGGCCATGGGCCAAGTCCTGCTCGTTGGCTGCGATCAGCGCGTCACGGCCTGCATCCAGCGCGTCGGCGGCAGCGTGCAGGGCACGGTTCTTCTGCGCGGTGCTGGCACGGCCGATTACCCGGGAGGCTTCACGGGCTGCGCGACCCAGGCGGGTCATGTAGTCAAGAACGGACTCAGTCATGGGCTCGGTGTCTTGGCGGTGGGGAAACGGCTGATTATAACTGTCGCGCAGGTGTACGCCCAGCGGTGGGTGGCGGATGGTAGAAAAAGCTGTGGCAAATCTGTAGGAAAGATGTAACCGGTCTTATCCATAAGGAAGCAGAACTCTGTGGAAATCTCTGCCCTGCGCCGTCACATGTTCGAAGGTTTCAGATTCGGTTAAGGTAGCGCCTGTTACCCTCATGCCTTTAGCCTGCGAAGCCCTTGCATGCCAGCACTGCCAGACAGCTTTTTCGACCGCGACGCCCAAACCTTGGCCAAAGCCCTGCTGGGCAAGGTCATTCGCCACCGCCAGGGCAACTTGTGGCTTGCCGCCCGCATCATCGAGACCGAGGCCTATTACCTCACCGACAAGGGTAGCCATGCGTCGCTGGGCTACACCGAGAAGCGCAAGGCGCTGTTTCTCGATGGCGGACACATCTATATGTACTACGCCCGCGGCGGCGACTCCCTGAACTTCAGCGCCCAGGGCCCCGGCAATGCGGTGCTCATCAAGTCCGCCTACCCGTGGCAGGACGCCCTCTCAGGGCCCGACAGCCTGGCGCAGATGCACCTGAACAACCCCGACGCCAGCGGCAACCTGCGCTCCGTCGAGCGCCTGTGCGCGGGGCAGACGCTGTTATGCCGGGCGCTGGGCCTCAAGGTGCCACATTGGGATGCGCAGCGCTTCGACCCGCAGCGGCTGTATGTGGACGACTGCGCCAACCCGGTGCCGCGGGTGATCCAGGCAGCCCGTCTGGGCATTCCCCACGGGCGTGACGAGCACCTGCCGTACCGCTTCGTCGACGCCGCATACGCCCGGTTCTGCACACGCAACCCATTGCGGCGCGGCCAGGTCGAAGGCCGTGACTTCTCCATCATCGAACAAGAGAGC
This sequence comes from Pseudomonas sp. UBA5666, assembly GCF_002420785.1. Classification (NCBI taxonomy): domain Bacteria; kingdom Pseudomonadati; phylum Pseudomonadota; class Gammaproteobacteria; order Pseudomonadales; family Pseudomonadaceae; genus Pseudomonas; species Pseudomonas sp. UBA5666. The sequence goes on from NZ_DIIQ01000015.1 coordinate 49,612, forward strand.
TGAACCATGGAACAATGGCTCGACGGCCTGACCGGTTGGCTGGGTGCCAACCCACAGTGGCTTGGCGTCGCAATCTTCCTGGTCGCGTGCATCGAATGCCTGGCCATCGCCGGCATCATCGTTCCAGGCACGGTGCTGCTGTTTGCGGTAGCCGTGCTGGCAGGTAGCGGTGTGCTGGGCCTTGGCGAAACCTTGCTGCTGGGCTTTTTGGGCGGGTTACTGGGTGACGCGCTGTCCTACATGATCGGTAAGCATTTCCACCAGAACATTCGCCGCCTGCCGGTGTTGCGGCACCACCCGGAATGGATCGGCAGCGCCGAAACCTACTTCAAGCGCTATGGCATCGCCAGCCTGCTCGTAGGCCGTTTCATCGGCCCGTTGCGGCCCATGCTGCCAATGGTCGCCGGCATGTTCGACATGCCGCTACTGCGGTTCATCGCCGTGAGCCTGGTGGCAGCCGCAGGGTGGTCGATCGCCTACCTGCTGCCCGGTTGGGCCACCGGTGCGGCCATGCGCCTGCCCCTGCCCGAAGGCTTCTGGCCCCAGGCCGGGATCATTTTCGGCACGCTGGCGGTGATCATCGGCCTTAGCCTGAGCACCAGCATCCGCGACCGTCGCCACGGCACACGGCTGATTGGTGCCCTGTGCCTGCTGGCCTTGGCCGGGGTATTTCTTGGCTGGCCCTACCTGCACGCCTTCGACGACGGGGTGATGACGCTGGTCCAGGAGCATCGCAGCCAGGCCATCGACGGCGCTGTGGTGGTGGTGACGCGGCTCGGGGATTTTCGCACCCAGTTCTTCCTCGGCGGGCTGCTGACAGGCTTGCTGCTGGTGGTACGCCAGTGGCGGCACGCTTTCTTCGCAGCTGGGGCGCTGATGGGCACCGCCATCGCCAATGGCACGCTCAAGTGGCTGTTCGCCCGGGCCCGGCCGGAAGTGCTGACCGACCCGCTGACCAGCTACAGTATGCCCAGCGGCCACAGTTCGGCGTCGTTTGCGTTCTTTCTGGTGCTGGCGGTGCTCGCCGGCCGCGGCCAGCCACCGCGCATGCGCCTGACCTGGATCATGCTGGGTTGCATTCCGGCATTGGCCATTGCCCTGTCGCGGGTATACCTGGGTGCACACTGGCCCACCGACATCCTGGCCGGCGCCCTGCTGGCCTGCTGCGTCTGCGCGATCAGCCTGACGTTGTCCCAGTACCGTCAGACCCTGCCGGCCCTGCCCCTGAAGGTCTGGTGGCTGGTATTGCCGGCCTGCATCGCCTTGCTGGCTTTCTTTGCCACCCACGCACTGCCCCACGCCCTGCTCAGGTACCAGTACTGACGCCAGGCGCTATTCAGGCAAACAGCTCACCCTGGATGCGCTCGAGCAACCTGTGGATCTCGCCCAGCCGCTGCTCGGGCGAGTCCTGGGCCAGCAAGTCCAGCTTGTCTTGCTCGGTGAAGGGCAGCAGGTAGGCCAGTTGGTTGGCCAGCGCCTGACGCCCGTCCACAGGCCGGGGCATGTCGAGCGCCTCGACCATCGGGTGCTCGCCCAAGGCCAGCAGCAGGGCCAGCAAGTCGTCGTCCGCTTCCTGCAAGGGGCTGTCGTCAAGCTCAGGCAGCCACTGCACCTGCCCCACCAGCAGTTGATCCTTTTGCACCTCGGTGGCCTGCAGATCGAAACGCCGCACCCCTTCGACGCGAATACCCAACAGGCCATTGTCCTGCTGGACGAAATCGCGGATCACCGCTTCGCAGCCAATGGACGCCACCACGGGCGGCGCCTTGCCGACCTGCTCGCCCTCCACGATGCAGACCACGCCAAAGCCTTCGCCTTGTTTCATGCAACGCCCGATCATGTCCAGGTAGCGGGCTTCGAAAATCTGCAGGTCGAGAAAACACCCTGGGAACAGCACGGTGTCGAGGGGAAACAGCGGTAGCATAATCATCACTCCTCAAGCCACCAGGCTGACGGCCAGCGGCAGGAACACTGCCGTTGCCACGCCCATCAGGCTCATCGCCAGCGCGGCGAAGGCGCCGCATTCGTCACTTTCCTGCAAGGCCACCGAGGTGCCGACCGCGTGGGCCGTGATGCCCAGGGACATGCCCCGCGCTTCAGGGCTGAGCACACCGCAGCGGCTCAACAAGGCAGGCCCGAAAATGGCCCCGATCACCCCGGTAATCAGCACGAAGACCGCAGCCAGCGCCGCCACGCCACCGATCTGCTCGGCTACCAGCATCGCGATGGGCGAGGTGACGGACTTGGGCGCCATGGTCATCAGGATCATGTGCTCGGCGCCAAACCACCATCCCAGCAACAGGCAGCACACCGTGGCGAACAGGCCTCCGAGTACCAGCGTAGTCAAGGTCGGCCAGAACAACTGGCGAATGCGCCGCAGGTTCAGGAACAGCGGCACCGCCAAGGCCACGGTGGCAGGGCCCAGCAGGATGTTCATGATTTCGGTGCTCTTGCGGTATTCGGCGTAGTCGATGCCGCACAGCAGCAGCACGCCGATCACAAGGGCCATCGACACCAGCACCGGCTGCAGGAAGATCCAGCGGGTCTTCTCATACCCGGCCAGCACCAGCTGGTAGGCCCCCAGGGTCACGCCAATGCCGAACAATGGGTGGTGGACCACTGCATCCAATGCGCCTTGCCAGTCGAGCATCATGGCTGGTCCTCGCGCCGGGCCTGACGATGAATGAGTTTCTGCATCAGCACGCCCACCACCACCAGCGTCAGCAGGCAGGAAATCAACAGCGCACCGACGATGGCCCAGAAGTCGGCGGCGATGTCACGGGCATACACCATCACCCCCACGGCCGGAGGCACCAGCAACAGCGGCAAGTAGCGCAGCAGGCTGCCGGCAGCTTCGTTGAGGGGCGCACCCACCTCGCCGCGCACCATCAGAAAACCCAGCAATAGCAACAGGCCGATGATCGGCCCCGGCAGGACGGGAACCAACAGATGATTGACTGCCGTCCCCAACAGCTGGAACAGCACCAGCCAGGTCAAACCCCGCAACAGCATAACGTTCTCCTTCAGGCGTGCGGCTCATTATAAGCATGGGCAGGCTGCCCGCGCCGAGCGCAACTTGACCGGCCTGGCCAAGCATGCTGATCTTGCACGCGCGTGCCATTTCATACCCAGGAGGATTACCATGCCGCTAGTGCCGGCCACCGCGCTTACCCAATACGTCGGCAAGTCCCTCGGCCACTCGGCCTGGCTGACCATCGACCAGCAGCGTATCGATCGTTTCGCCGAGGCGACTGGCGATCATCAGTTCATCCACGTTGACCCGCAGCGAGCTGCGCAAACCGCGTTCGGCGGCACCATCGCCCATGGCTTTCTGACCCTGTCCCTGATTCCTACGCTGATCGAGGACATCCTGGTCTTGCCGCAGGGGCTGAAGATGGTCGTCAACTACGGCCTGGACAGCGTGCGCTTCATTCAGCCGGTGAAGGTCGACAGCCAGGTGCGCCTGCATGTCGAGCTGGCCGATGTGCAGCAAAAGCGCCCCGGCCAATGGTTGCTCAAGGCCATCGCCACGCTGGAGATAAAAGACGAGGACAAGCCCGCCTACCGGGCTGAATCCCTGTCCCTGTGCTTTGTCTAGGCACCGGCACCTGACAGGCGCAGGCGTCTCTACAAACCCTACGCACTCGCGTAAACTGCCAGGCTCCGCGCAGCCTTGGGCTGCCCTTCTGGATCTATCAAAGGTACACGCCATGCCCTGGCTGCAAGTACGTCTGGCCATCAGCCCGGAACAAGCCGAAACCTACGAAGACGCGCTGCTGGAAGTCGGCGCGGTGTCGATCACCTTCATGGACGCCGAAGATCAACCCATCTTCGAGCCAGACCTCAATACCACGCCGCTGTGGTCGCACACCCACCTGCTGGCCCTGTTCGAGGCCGACACCAACCCTGAACAGGTGTTCGCGCACCTGCGCCTGCTGACGGGCGTCGAGCTGCCCCAGCACCAGGCCGAAGTGATCGAAGACCAGGACTGGGAACGCAGCTGGATGGAC
>NZ_DIIQ01000018.1:0-69834 GCF_002420785.1 Pseudomonas sp. UBA5666
TTCCATCAGCGCCAACACAATAGGGTGATTGATCATCGATGAGACACGAAGGCCGAGACGCTCTACCCCGGTCATTTCTTGGCGTGCTTGTGGTGCCGTCTTCTTCTGCCTGGACATAAACCATCTCCTTTACTGTATATCCATCCAGTCTTTGCGGTGAGGATACATCACGCCTTGTGAAACGTGAACCCGCACCGTAGGGAAAATCCTCAACACACCATCAGGGAAATAAATCACGCATCGTGTTGACACAGGAAACACGATGCGTGATATTTGCATCAGCACGCAGCCACTAACGCTGACTGCCGAGGCAATCGAGTCTCACCGCTCTTTACACAACCAGACGTGACCACCTCGACGCACCCAGGCCATCACCTGGGTCGGGACAAGCTAAGTCGTCGACCATGCAGCCTCTGGATAGCTGCCGGCCTCTCCCATGAGAGGACGCCAAACCATGCAAGCCACCTGATGCGTAGCCAGTAGCTGCAGCAGGCAGTGGTGGGGAAACCCGGCGCCGAGCATGGAGCGGATCAAAAACCATAGGAGGAATCTGCCAATGAAGTAGCAAGCCCAGCCGGAAAACGGACCGGCCACCCACGACGAGCTGCCCTACCCAGTAGGCCGCCGAGCTGCAGCTGGCAGTCGTGTAGCGAACACCTAACCCCATGACCACCCCGCCAAGGCCGATCAAAGCGAGGTGACCAGGGAAGCTTAAGGCCAGACAAAAGATCGGGTGAAGCCATCGGTGGTGGAGCTCGACCAAGGTTTCACTGGCTGGCCTTCGAAAGAGGGCCAGACGGGAAACCAACCAAGGAGTAGGACCATGCTGATACTGACCCGCAAAGTGGGCGAAACCATCGTGATTAACGACACCATCCGGGTGACGGTGCTGCAGGTGAAGGGTGGCCAGGTTCGCCTAGGCATTGAAGCACCGAAGGATGTGTCGGTGCACAGGCAGGAGATTCAGGAGCGTATCAATTCAAAAGCCGATGCGGCCGCCTGAACCGATTTCACTGGCTGGCCTTGGCGACAGGGCCAGACGGGAAATCAACCCCACGGAGCAACATCCCATGCTTGGAAAACTGTTCGGCAAGAAGGGTCGTGAAGCCCGCGCTGCGATGCAGATGGTTCAAAACCGCGACCTGATGCAGGCGATCGTCTATGGCGCGTTCTATGTAGCAGCCGCCGACGGCGAGATCGGCGAAGACGAGATCAAGAAGACCGAGAAGCTGATCGCCAACACGCCTCAGCTCAAGGGCTTCGGGCCGGAGCTGTCCAACACCATGGACCGCGCCGAGAAGGACTTCCACGACGGCGGCCATCGCATCCTGCGCATGAACGCCGAGAAAGAACTGAAGGATCTGGCCCACTCATCCGAAGAGGCGGCCATCGTCATCAACGTAATGCTGACCATCGCCGAGGCCTCGGGCGACATCGACGACAAGGAAATGGCCGTCCTTGAGAAGTCAGCGAAGCTGATGGGCCTCAGCCTAAAGGACTACCTGTGATCCGAATCGGATCTTTCGCGATCATGACCATCGCCGCTGTATGGCTGATCATGCGCGGCTTCGATTACGGGACGTGCGCTTGGTACGGCCATCAGACCGAGCGCGACACCCGCTACGCCGCATTCGTCGGCTGCATGGTGAAGACCAGCAGCGGATGGGTGCCACGCAACGAACTGCGCACCCAGCAGTAGCACCACGTCAGCCTGACGAAAACTGCCCGATCTACCTGGTCCCCCCATCACCAGGCTGCATCGGCGTGTGATCTGAAACTGAATGGCGGGCCGCCCCGAGTAAATGGGGAACGACTACAGGGCCTCGCAGGCCTCGCCTGGAAGATCCCCCAGATCACACGCCAATGCAGCCCACCGAGGACACTTCATGGAAACGATCACCTGCGGCTCATGGACTGGCCAGCTCGGCAAGACGCTGGCACCTCGCGAGCTGGAAGCACTGCTCTGGGTTGCCCAGGGCCTGACCACCAAAGAGATCGCGCGGCAGATGGCGGTCACTCCTGGAACCGTGGCTAACCGAATCGAGGCCGCGCTTTTCAAGCTCGAAGCCGGGCGGCGCATCGAAGCTGTCACCAAGGCCATGCGCCAGCAGCTCATCAGCCCACTCTGCATCGTGCTGGCCGGACTCATCGCCATGCACGCTGCCATCAACGATAGCGACCCCATGCGCCGCGACCGCCGCGCTCCGGAGCGCCGCACTGCACAAGTCCGAATTGTTCGTAGAGCCGAAGCCTTCGAGCTCCACGCCTGACCGAGGATCAACCTATGCAAACTGCAACAAGCATCGCCTTCGCTCAAAGCGTACCGAAACTCAAGGCGCTTCTAGCAAGTACAAGCATTGCTCGTGACGAGGCTCGCGCCCGAATCAAGTCTTCGACCCCACGGTTTCAAGCGAAAGGACGGGGGAAGATCTGGGAGGTGGTCGAGATCAGCACCGGCGCCATCATGGGCATGGCTTACCAGTACGAAACTGCCTTGGTATTCGTCAATGCGATGGAAGCCGGCGCCGCCAGCAAAGGCCTGCGGCAATGAGCAAGCGCAAGCCTCACAACATGCGTGCCCGGTTGGATCGAACCTGCCGCGCCCTGGTGTCAGCAAACCATGCCGCCGTGGTGAACATCGATCCCAGCGGCCAGCAGGTGCTGATCAATTGGAAGAACCTCAAGCAGATCCGCGTCCGACAGATCGTAGACGCCGTCTGCGATATCCCTCACCGCTGGACCATCTACCTCAGCGTGCTTTGCCGAACTGAGTTTGGCGAGCGGTACCACAAGTCAGTAGAGGTCGCGCCACTGGGCAACTACCGGGCTGAGCATCTGACCGACGTAATCGAAGCTACCTACACCGACCTGCGGGCCACGGCCAACCCTAAGCACCTGGTCGCGGCCGGCTGGATCGCCATCCCAACCGACACAACGCTCGACGAAGCAGAGGCCGCAAAGATCTTTGCCGCTGTCGGCGCATGGAACCAGCAGAAAGCAGCATGAAACGCACCACCGCACGCGTCCGGCACGGCCGGCGTCAGCAATACATCAGCCTGCCGCCCAGCGGCCTTGTCCTCTCGGAGTCTCAGCAATGCCAAAACCTACCGACACCACCGAGTTCCTCCAGGAGCTCAACGGCGGCGCATTCGCCAGCCAGATTGGCCACGCACTCTCAGAAGTAGCCGCCGGCGTGGTCGATCACGGCAAGGCCGGCAAGATCACCATCACTCTGGACTTCAGCCAAATCGGTGACTCCCACCAGGTGAAGATCAAGCACAAGCTGGCCTACAAGGTGCCCACCAAGCGCGGTGATCGCAGCGAAAACACCAGCTTGGACACGCCGATGTACGTCGGTACCGGCGGCAACATTTCGCTGTTCCCCGAGAAACACGACCAGCTCTTCAACCGTGATGAAGCTCCGGTCCATCCGCGTACTTGACCCCTACCCCACCAAGGAAAACCCGCATGTCCCTCACCAAAGAAGCATTGCAACTCATCACTGACCAGGCCCTGGCCGCCGCTGCCAAGGCCCTTCCTACCGCCATTCCCACCGCGATCGTACCGGACAGCTCCACCGTTATTGACCTGGAGCGCTTCCAGCTCGGCCGCACCCGCTTCCGTGGCACCTACTCTACCCACTCGCTGGCCGACTTCGGCGCCTACGTGGTCGAACGCTCGGCGCCAGCAGCCCGCGGCTTCATCGACCAGGACGCCATGAGCTGCACCGTGCTGTTCAACCTCGGCACCCCAGACCAGCCTGGCCACGCTGATGACCGCGCCGTGCTGCGCCTCAAGCCATCCGCTGCGTTCGCTGCCGTGCAGGCCATCTGCGGGCAGAACCTGGTGCAGAAGGCCATGAGTGACTGGATCGAAGACTGGCACCAGCACCTGACCGCCACCGACGAAAACGGCGCCAGTATGACGATCGCCAAAGCCATCGGTGCCGTGCGCACCATCACCGTCAAGGCGTCGTCCGAGAGCGATCACGCAGTCACCGAAACCCGCGCCAGCCGCAGCGCCATGGATTCGATTGAGGCCAGCAGCAAGGAAACCCTCCCCGCCTGGCTCGACTTCAAGGTCGTCCCGTTCGAAGGCCTGGGCGAGCAGACCATCCGCCTGCGCGTGTCGGTCATCACCAGCGGTTCGCAACCGCAGCTGAAACTGCGCTGGCTCGGAGAGGAGGCCCAGCGCGAGGCGATTGCCAAGGAGTTTAAGGAGGTTCTAGAAGCAAGAACTTGCACTGCCGCTAAGCTTACTCTGGGAAACTTTGACCTTAAATAGGCCTGCTAGAGAGCCCAGCGTCCAATTCTAGGACCTGTGGCTCTGCCCCTGTCTCATGCTTCATTGAATAATACGAATACTTATCAAATATCATTCTGGCTTATGCAATCGAGCGCCCCAACAAAATACTCTTGCACAAAGGAATAATCCTCGCGCCCGCAAGCTTTTGCCCAGCCTAGAAATTCGCACTGATCCTGCTCACCACCAAAATATGTAACGTGTGCAGGCGAGTGCTTTAGGGGTTCCCACACGTGAGAATCCTCAGGCACCACCCTGACTCCTATGATGTAAATATTTTCTACCTTTGAACAGGCCTCAGCAAACAGCTGTTGCTGCTCTACGACGAAGTCAGGGCAGGTTTTTACTTCCTTACCTTTGGCGTACAATGACATCGCTGGTGCAAAGCTATCGTCCTGACGACAAAGCGCAAGCGACTCCACACGAGTCCTGGGCCTGACTGGCGCCACTAGAGCTGTACCAAACCCTTCAATTCTAATGCCCCTGAAGCTTGATCCAGGCAAGTCATACCAGAAGTTTGAAGATCCATGCGGCTTTAAAAGCCTTATGTGTTTGTAAAGAAGTTCAAGGCCATACGCTGGATGATACCCGCTTGCCTCCATTGCCTCTTCCAGCAAGAGATCATAGTTTAGAGATGCAAAAACCGTTTCCTTACGATCAAATCTAGTGAGAAGTTTTCGATAAAGACTATCTGGGCCAGGTGTAAACTCTGCAAGATAGCCAGCCATCTCTCTTTGGAATTGCTGAATATCCCCACTACGGCTTTTAGCAAGCTCAGCCATGCCTTCTTCAAAGTCTTTAAAAGATTCCTTCAAGGATTGTGGCAAGCTAGATGCTAGACCTGGTCTAGCAACTAGCTCGTCAAACAGTCGATTACCCAGTGGCGGAGTAGCGTGACCGGTCGGCTCGCTTCCATAACTTGCACCAGCCCCTAATAGAACTAAATTCTTCATTCTTCCTCCTAGATTTCGTATGACTCTCCGAAAGACTCAAAGCTGCATTTGACATCGGGAATTATCTTGCATTGATTGCCTCTTCACCGGAATGCTGACGGTCATCCCTAATACCTTATTCCACACCAAATTTCTTCTATGCCGCATCCGGCTACGGAGGGCGGCGCATGCATGGAGAAAGCCATGAGCAACTACAACTGCGACTACGTCCGCCGCCACTACGATGTGCCGGCCGAGATCGGGCGCCGGGTGATCGCCAACGGCGAGCCAGGCGTCATCATGGCCGACCGAGGCCACTACATTGGCGTGATCCTCGACAGCGATCCGAAGAAGCGTATCCGCAATTACCACCCCACCTGGGAAATGCAGTACGGCGAGATGGCTGAGAAGCTGCCGCTCAAGCAATGGGAAGTGCTCACCAACGGCATGTACGACTGGGATGACGTCAAGTACATGCTTGGCGATGCCCGCCACTACGTGCGGCGAATCTGGGCAGCTACCCGAAGCCAGGCCAAGTATCGTGCCTATCAGGAGCTGGCCGAGTGTTTCAACGATGACGCGACCGCCATGCTGACCTTCAAGGTTCGCGCCGCCTGACCCTCTAGCGCTGACCTCCAGCGCCTTCCCCTCTCAAACGATGAACGCCTCCCCGGCGAGGAGCCGTATGGCTGCGTATTACAACGAGATCGACCCATACGCCGCGCAGTGGCTCCGCAACCTCATTGCCGCGGGCCATATCGCGCCAGGCGACGTTGACGAACGATCAATCGAGGATGTACACCCCGATGAACTCAAGCCTTACACCCAATGCCACTTCTTCGCCGGCGTCGGCGTTTGGTCCTATGCCCTTCGTCGCGCTGGCTGGCCAGATGATCGACCTGTTTGGACCGGTTCCTGTCCGTGCCAACCTTTCAGCGCGGCAGGCGCGGGAGCTGGGTTTGATGACCAGCGGCACCTCTGGCCACACTTCCATTGGCTCATCAGCGAGCGCCAGCCTGCAATCGTCTTTGGAGAACAGGTTGCAAGCAAGGACGCAGAGCCTTGGCTCGACCTTGTACAAGCTGACGTGGAAGCCATGGCTTATGCCTTCGGGGCTGTTGCGTTCCCGTCTGCGGGCGTCGGTGCTCCGCACATCCGAGACCGGACGTACTGGGTGGCCAACGCCAATAACTTCAGACAATCGTTCAGGGCTCGACCAGCGGGCGATGCGCGACGACGGCAGGAACAGAGGACCGAGACTGGGGGATGTGGCGCAACTGACGGGCTGGGTGACACCTACCACACGGGATCACAAGGGGGATCGGCCGGTGCCCAGGGCAAAAGGCCAGCCTCTCGGGATGGCCAACCTGCACGGCGACCGATGCCATCAAGCAGGGCAATGTAGCTCCTCGCCCCGGAATGATGGGGCTTTCGGAGACGGTAGCCCTTCTACGAGAATCGCCACAGCCGGCCCGGTTAACGGCCTGTGGGCAGAAGCTGACTGGCTCTTCTGCCGGGATGGAAAGTGGCGGCCAGTTGAACCCGGCACATTCCCGCTGGCTCATGGGGCTACCAGCCGAGTGGGACGCCTGCGCGCCTACGGAAACGCCATCAATGCTGAAGCGGCGGCGCACTTCATAGCCGCCTATCTCGAAACCCTATAACTCCGGCGAGGTATCCCCATGCCCACAGAAAACCGATCCAGCAACACAGAGATGGTCAGCGTGCCCGAAGGGTTCATGCTGGTAGAGCGCAGCATCTGGACAGAGCAGCAGGTCGAGGCAGCCACAGCGTGCATCACTCGCCTGAAGGGCGTGCCAGGCATGCGCGACTGCGACTTGGCGATGGCTGCCATAGATGCCGCCCAGTGCAAAGCGCCCTATATCGCCCTGTCCGACCTGCTTCCAACCCTGCAGCCCCACCCCGACTCTATAGCCTGGATGGTTGGTACTGCCTTATGGCGGACCAAAGAAGAGGCAGAGAGGGATGCGGCGGCGACTGGGCTGCCGATTGTTGGGCTGGGGCCGATGACCTGCGCAGCGCCAGCCGAGCAGCACCAGGGCGAGCCGGTGGCCAAATTGAGGGAGGGTGAGTTAATCAGAATGGCTAACAAAGCCGCCCCTCACGCAGACCGAGATAACGATATGTTCTATATCGCGATGGGTCGCTTGGTTGAGGAGCGCTACACCCATGCCGATCCTGCCGAGGTTGAGCGGCTGCGTGGAATCATCCGCATGCACGAGAAAACCGTGCGAGAGCAGACCGATCACTTGGCGTATATGCGCGCCCAGCTGGCCGAGCGGGACGCGCTGCTGCATTCGCTGGACTGTGCTTGGAATTCCCATGACGGCAAGGAGCGATTTGGCAAGCTGATGCGCAAGGTCGAAACCCTAGCCGCCAGCGCAGAGCCGTGCGCGGCGGTTGAGGTCGACCATGACGCACTTGTGGCTGCGGTTTGCGTTCTGCGCAGCCAGGGCCTGGGTAATTTGTCTGCCGCCGTTGAGGAAGCCCGCACCGCCCTAGAGCGCAAGCCTTCCTGACCATAGGAGTACATCTGTACTCCTTTCGCTGTAACCCCTCTCCCCTCTACCTCGATGCGGCGAGACGATCAGCAGCAGACACACCCTCAACAGCAATACGGCGAGCGCGACCCACACCCCATGCGAGCGCCCTGGTCATCGATTCACCTGGCCGAGAATCGAAAGCCTCTTCATGGATGGCCATGCCGCTGGATGCGTATACGCCGATGAACATCTGGGTCGTGCCGGTTCGCGACAGGCGCACCTGAACATCAATGAAGGTGCCGTCACTGAGCGTTTCGTCGTGAGTGCGATGGTGCAACGTGGGGTCTGCCCAGTCCCAAAAAACATCACCGCGAATTCTCATGCCGCCTCCTACGATCTTAGTTGTATGCGATAGGTGAACTCTCACATTAGCGAAAGCGAACCGGCACGCAATCGCACTACCGCACTTTGAGAACTGAATCGGACAACCGGCCGATTTTCTTGTACCCAACCCAACCCCTTGTACAACTTACTGCCGCGATATGGCGGCCAAGGAATCCCCGTGCCTGAAGAAACGTTGATTGACCTCGAAAGCCTTGAGCAGAAAGCCCGCGCTGCTAGTCCCGGCCCATGGGTGGTTCACGCAGACGGCATGGAATTCGGCAGCTCAGATCGCTCCACAAACCCCGGAATCGACACCGCAGATGGCCAGGTGGTCTGCTGGTGGGGCACCGGTCTATGCGGAATACCGCAGAAGCCAGATGCCGAATTCATCGCCAGCTCCAATCCTGAAACTGTGCTGGCAATGGTTGAAGAGATCCGCAGCCTGCGCCGCGCCCTCGGCGGCATGCTTTTCGCCTTTGACGACGGCGTAGGTGAGGACTGGTCGCAGAGCGTGCTCGACTTCGCCCGTCAGGTCACCCCAGCAGTCGAGTTCAAGCCATGACCCGCCTCGCCCTCTGCCTCCTGCTGCTGGCCACCGGCGCCAGCGCAGAGCAGCTCACCCCTGATGTGGAGGTGATCCACGACGACAAGCGCGCCGTAACCTGCTGGGTGTTCCGCGCTTCCTACAAGGGTGGCATCAGCTGCATCCCCGACAGCCAGCTGCAGGCCGGCAAAGAGCGCCATCTCTCCCCGCACGAAACCCAACCCGAACCTACACCCGCTATGGCGCCTGGGCGCTGGATTGATGAGAGGTATGAGCTGTGAGCGCAGTTACTGAGCAAGACGTTGAGTTCGCGCAGGCCGTAGTTGCCCTAGCGCGCCAGCACGGCATGACAGGGATCACCATGGAGTTCAGACAGAACTTCGACTTGTCCCAAGTGACGGGCTGCCATTGCGGGAAGCGGATCACGTGGTCGGAAGGCCGACACGGCGATGGCGCGCAAATCGAGTTTCGCACCGAAGCTAAGGCATCGTTCCCTGAGCGCCCCGAGATGAAGCCATGACCGACCTGATCGAAGTGAGGGTATCCAACCTAGTGGGCGCAGCGCTGGACTGGGCGGTGGCCAAGGCCGAATCGGTACCGGTCTTCGTCGATCACCAAGGATGGGTACGAAAACTTCCAGATGACACCAGCGCATGGCGGCCAAGCTGGAACTGGAGTCAGGGCGGCCCGCTGCTGGACAAGCATCATGCAAGCTCCCACTACCAGGCTCATCTGGCAGATGCTCAGTTTCGCTACAGTGCTGGCCCAGCAGGCAGCGGCTTTTGGTGCTATGGCCCAACAGCTCTGGTCGCCTTCTGTCGCAGCCTGGTCAAGGCAAAGCTTGGCGATACCGTCCAGGTACCCAAGGAGCTGATGCCGTGAGGAAACTGGTATACCGCTTCTATCGGTGGCTACCGTTCAGTGGCTTGCCGATCGCCCGCGTCCGACTTGGTCGTAACACCTGCACCCTCTACAAGAATGGCTGGGTCTTGATCAGCGATGGCAAGAGCACTGACGCCCTGCCGATCAATTTCACCAGCCAGGCCCTAGTCGACGCTTTCGCCGCCGAACTCGCCTAACCCCTTTCCCTACTACTCAAGCCCGCCGACATGCGCGGGCGAGGATTACCAATGTCTGTACAAAAAACGATCTGCATCTACCACGGCAACTGCGCGGATGGCTTCGGCGCAGCTTGGGCGGTACGCCATGCGCTGGGCGACAGAGTCGAGTTCGTGGCCGCAAAGCACGGTGACACGCCGCCGGACGTGGCCGGCCGTGACGTGGTGATCGTCGATTTCAGCTACAAGCGGGACGTGCTGGCTGAAATGGGCAAAGTCGCCAACCGGGTTCTGGTGCTGGACCACCACAAAACAGCGCAGGCGGATCTGGACTGCTTTGATCCTTTCGAGGCCGGCGTGCGCAGCGATCGCGCTGACTGCCCGGGAGCGACAAAGCAACTCGGCTGGGAGACGGCCATCGGCATTGCATCGGAACGCGGCGCACCTCGAGTCGCGGTTTGCTTCGACATGCACCGCAGTGGCGCCATGCTTGCTTGGGACCATTTCCACCCTGGACAGCAGCCGCCGAAACTGCTGCGCCATATTCAGGATCGCGACCTCTGGCTATTCCAGCTGGACGGAACCCGCGAGATCCAGGCCAACCTATTCAGCTACCCCTATGACTTCGAGGTCTGGGACAAGCTGATGGCCGCCGACGTGGAAACGCTTCGCTCTGATGGCGCCGCGATTGAGCGCAAACACCATAAGGACATTGCCGAGCTGGTCGCGGTAATGAAGCGCCGCCTGGTCATCGCCGGTCACGATGTGCCGGTGGCCAGCTTGCCATACACGCTCACCAGCGATGCGGGCCACCTCATGGCCCAAGGCGAACCATTCGCCGCCTGCTACTGGGATACACCTGAGGGGCGCGTGTTCAGCCTGCGCAGCACCGACGAGGGCATGGATGTGTCGGAGATCGCCAAGCAGTACGGTGGTGGTGGCCACCGCAACGCCTCCGGTTTCCGAGTTCCGTTCGGTCACGACCTGACCAAGTAACCCGCCCGTTAACTCAGCCCGCCGGCAGACGCTCGCGGGCATGGAGAGCTATTGCCATGACGAAAGAAGAACTCGCCAGCCTGCCCGAGAAGGTGCGTATTGCCATCGAGGCCGGCAAGGCTGCAGCTGCCGCCTGCGCTCACGACGTCGGCAGCGCCAACCTCGACCGCGTCGTCATCCCCATTCCCGGTGTTCGCGCCAGTCAGGTACCGAGCCTTCCCGGCTATATCCAACAGCGCACCACTTGGCACCGCCAGGGCATCCACCTCGATACGCCCTGGCCCGGCCAAGGCAACCAGCGCAGTGCGGGCGTGCGAGCCATGCACGAGTCGCTCAAATACCAAGGCGTCGACTGCTACGTCTACTACCAGCTCGACTAACCGCCAACCTGCCGCCGCCGGCGGCGTGGAGACCATCATGTGCAAAGTCACCCTCGACGAATGGGCGCACGATCACTTCAGAACGCCGCCCAGCAGCAACACTCTTCGACGTTGGGCCCGTGAGGGCCTGATCACCCCGACCCCGGTAAAGCACGGTCGCAGCTACTATGTTGAGGCCGATGCCTGCTACCGGGAGCCAGAGCCGCTGTCCCGCGTTCCAGTGGGCAGTTCCCTTGTTAATCGAATTGCGAGTGCACGATATGGCGCCCAGGCCGCGTAATCCTGGATCAAAGGACCTACCGCCCAACCTTTACAGAAAGACCGACAAGCGTAACGGGGTCACCTACTACACGTATCGCGACCCCGTGAGCAATCGGATGTTTGGCCTGGGCAGTGACAAGGCAAAAGCGATCGCTGAGGCGGTCTCCGCCAACATGGCCCTGCAGGTCGCGCCGCCCACCCTGTCAGCGCGCATAGCGCCCGAACCGAGCGCGCCTGATCGGAACTTCAGCGAGTGGATCGTCGAGTACTTGGCAGACCTAAAGGACCGTGAGCTTTCAGAATCGAGCATGCGCAACCTTCGTATGCGACTGAACCGGGTCGAGAAAGCATTCGGAGAGCGCGGTATCCGCACGCTGACGACCATGGACATCGCTGATTACCTGTCGACCTACGTCAAAGAGGGTAAGGCCCAGATGGCCAGGGCTATGCGCTCCTTACTGCGCGACCTTTTCATGGGGGCCATGGCCAGGGGCTGGGTCGACTACAACCCAGTCGAAGCTACCAAAGCCGCACGGGTTAAGATCAAGCGCCAGCGCCTGACGCTAGAGTTGTGGAAAGCGATCTATGAGGAGGCTGCACAGCCATGGCTCAAGCGCGCCATGGAGCTCGCTCTTATAACCGGGCAGCGCCGTGAGGACATTGCTTCATTCGTTTTCAGGGATGAGGTGGACGGATTCCTGCAGGTCATCCAATCGAAGACGGGGGCCAGGCTAAGGATCAGCACCAGCGTAACGCTGGAATGCATCAGCCTGAGCTTGGGTGAAGTGATACGGCGTTGCCGGGATCGAGTGCTGTCGAAGCACCTGGTGCACCACCACCGGACAATCAGCCGCGCAAAGGCGGGATCTCCCATCATGCTCGACACAATCAGCAAAGAGTTCGCCGCGGCCCGTGACCGGGCTGCAGTGAAACTTGGCCTCGACCTGGGCGCCAGCCCTCCAACCTTCCATGAGCAGCGGTCCCTGGCGGCCAGGCTACATGACGAAGAAGGTCGAGATGCACAGCGACTGCTAGGTCACCGTTCGGCCAAGATGACCGATCTATACCGTGACAGTCGTGGCGCTGAGTGGATCGATGTCGCATAATCCTGCGACTAATTTTTGGGAGATATTGGGGAGGTTTTGGGGAGTAATCCCAGCCCCTTTAAATTCAATGACTTACACTCTTTACGGTATCAAAGCCTGCGACACCATGAAAAAGGCTCGCACCTGGCTCGACGACCAGGCCATCGCCTACGAATTCCATGACTACAAGACTCAAGGCATCGACCGTGACAGCCTGAACCGCTGGTGCGACGAGCACGGCTGGGAAACCCTCCTCAACCGCGCCGGCACCACGTTCCGCAAGCTCGACGACGCCAGCAAAGCCGATCTCGACCAGGCCAAGGCCGTCGAGCTCATGCTGGCCCAGCCTTCGATGATCAAGCGCCCGGTACTCGACCTGGGTACGCGCACGCTGGTGGGCTTCAAACCCGACCTGTACGCCGCCGCCCTGGCCTGAGTCCCTACCCTATTTAGCAAGAGGTAACCACATGTCCAATTCCCTGTTCAGCCTGGCCTTTGGTGTCGGCTCCCAGAACCGCCAGGGCGCCTGGCTGGAAGTGTTCTACGCACAGCCCCTGATCGACCCGAGCCCCGAGCTGGTCGCGGCCATCGCACCAATCCTTGGCTATGAGGGTGGCAACCAGGCCATCACCTTCAGCAACGCCCAGGCCGCGCAACTGGCCGACGCCGTCAGAAGCGTCGATGCCGCACAAGCCGCCCTGCTCACGCGTCTGGCAGAAAGCCACAAGCCGCTGGTGGCCACCCTGCTGGCTGAAGACGCCGCACTGGCCTCCACGCCCGAGGCCTACCTCAAGCTGCACCTGCTGTCCCACCGCCTGGTCAAGCCGCACGGCGTGAGCCTGGCCGGTATCTTCCCCCTGCTGCCAAACGTGGCCTGGACCAACATCGGCGCCGTGGACCTGGCCGAGCTCGCCGAGCTGCAACTCGAAGCGCGCTTGCGTGGCGAGCTGCTGGAAGTGTTCTCGGTGGACAAGTTCCCGAAGATGACCGACTACGTGGTCCCGGCCGGCGTGCGCATCGCCGACACTGCACGGGTACGCCTGGGCGCCTACATTGGCGAAGGCACCACCATCATGCACGAAGGTTTCGTCAACTTTAACGCCGGCACCGAAGGCCCGGGCATGATCGAAGGTCGTGTGTCGGCCGGTGTCTTCGTCGGCAAAGGGTCGGACCTCGGTGGCGGCTGCTCGACCATGGGTACCCTGTCCGGCGGCGGCAACATCGTCATCAAGGTCGGCGAAGGCTGCCTGATCGGTGCCAACGCCGGTATCGGCATTCCACTGGGCGACCGCAATACCGTCGAAGCGGGCCTGTACATCACCGCCGGGACCAAGGTGAACCTGCTGGACGAGCACAACGAACTGGTCAAGGTCGTCAAGGCACGCGACCTGGCGGGCCAGGCCGACCTGTTGTTCCGCCGCAACTCGCTCAATGGCGCCGTGGAGTGCAAGACCCACAAATCGGCCATCGAGCTGAACGAAGCCTTGCACGCACACAACTGAAAACCCCACCGGGTATGAAGTGTTAAGATCGGGTCTGGCGCCTCAGCGCCAGACCCGATTTTCATTCCAGGCCCCGCGAATATGTTCCAGCCCTCCCCCTGGCGTGCCGATTTTCCTGCCATCGACGCCCTGCAACGCCAGCACCAGACCTACCTGGACAGCGCCGCCACCGCTCAGAAACCCCAGGCGCTGCTCGACGCTCTAGGCCATTACTATGGCAGCGGCGCGGCCAATGTCCACCGTGCCCAGCACCTGCCTGGCGCGCGGGCAACCCAGGCCTTCGAAGCCAGCCGCGACAAGGTCGCCCGCTGGTTGAATGTCGGACAGACCGGCCAGATCGTGTTCACCCATGGCGCCACGGCTGCGCTGAACCTGCTGGCCTACGGCCTGGAGTCTCGTTTCGAGGCCGGCGACGAGATTGCCATCAGCGCCCTCGAACACCATGCCAACCTGCTCCCGTGGCAGCAGCTGGCACACCGACGCAACCTGCGCCTGGTGATATTGCCGGTCGATGCACGCGGTTTCATCGACCTGGAGCGGGCGCTGCAGATGATCGGGCCACGCACCCGCGTCCTCGCCGTCAGCCAGTTGTCCAACGTGCTGGGCACTTGGCAGCCGCTGCCGGCCCTGCTCGCCCATGCCCGCGCACAGGGTGCACTGACGGTGGTAGACGGCGCCCAGGGTGTGGTGCATGGGCGCCAGGACCTGCAGCAACTGGGGTGCGACTTCTATGTGTTCTCCAGTCACAAACTGTACGGGCCGGACGGGGTGGGCGTTTTGTACGGGCGCGACCAGGCGCTGGGGCTGCTGCGCCATTGGCAGTTCGGCGGAGAGATGGTGCAACTGGCCGAGTACCAGCGCGCGAGCTTCAGGCCGGCGCCGCTGGGCCTGGAAGCCGGCACACCGCCCATCGCCGGGGTGATCGGCCTTGGCGCTACGCTCGATTATCTGGCGAGCCTGGACGCGGCGGCGGTGCTGGCTCACGAGGCCGGGTTGCATGCCCGGCTGATCGAGGGCCTCACGCAACGCGAAGGTATTCGCCTGCTAGGCCTGCCGCAGTGTGCGTTGGCCAGCTTCGTCGTGGAAGGGGTGCACAACGCCGATATCGCGCACCTGCTCACCGAACAAGGCATTGCCGTGCGGGCAGGCCATCACTGTGCGATGCCCCTGCTCCAGGGGTTGGGCCTGGACGGGGCGATCCGCGTGTCGCTGGGCCTCTACAATGACCAGGCCGACCTGCAACGCTTCTTCGAGGCGCTGGACCAGGCGCTGGAGTTGCTGCGATGACCTTGACAGCACAAGCCGATCAGGCACTGGAGGCCTTTGCGCAGAGCAAGGGCTGGGAGCAGCGCGCGCGGCTGTTGATGCAGTGGGGGGACCGCCTGGAACCGCTGACTGAAGCCGAGAAGACCGAAGCCAATCGCGTTCACGGGTGCGAAAGCCTGGTCTGGCTGGTGGCCGATGCCGTGGACGGCCACTGGCAATTCAAGGCCAGCAGCGATGCACGCTTGCTGCGCGGTCTGCTGGCGCTGCTGCTGGTGAGGGTGCAGGGCTTGAGTGGTGAGGCGCTGCTGGCGCTGGACGTGCAGGACTGGTTCGGGCAACTGGGCCTTGAACGCCAGCTGTCACCCTCACGCAGCAACGGCTTGCATGCCGTGGTGCAGCGAATGGCGGTGCTGGCTTCTGGGCGTTGATGCCACTGCGCATTCACTCCGGCCGGACACGCTCCGATGGCCGCCTGGCGCCCGCTACCAGCTTCTCCACGGCTTTGCTGGCGGCAACCATGCCGAACGTGGCCGTCACCATCATCACCGCGCCAAAGCCGCCGGAGCAGTCCAGCCGTACGCCCTCGCCCACGAAACTCTTCTGCAGGCATACACTGCCATCCCCCTTGGGATAACGCAGCTGTTCACTGGAAAACACACAGGGCACGCCATAGTTACGGCTGACATTGCGCGAGAAGTTGTAGTCGCGGCGCAAGGTCGAGCGCACCCTTGAGGCCAGCGGGTCGTTGAAGGTCTTGTTCAAGTCCGCGATCTGGATCTGGGTCGGGTCGATCTGGCCACCTGCACCACCGGTGGTGACGATGCCGATTTTGCGCCGCCGGCACCAGGCTATCAGGGCTGCCTTGGCCATGACGCTGTCAATGCAGTCCACCACGTAGTCGAACTGTTCGGTGATGTACTCGGCCATGGTCTCGCGGGTGACGAAATCGGCCACCGCGTGGACCTTGCACGCCGGGTTGATGGCCCGCAGGCGCTCGGCCATCACCTCGACCTTGGGCCGGCCCACCTGCCCTTCCAGCGCATGGGCCTGACGGTTGGTATTGCTCACGCACACATCATCCAGGTCAAACAGGGTGATCTCACCCACCCCCGAGCGGGCCAAGGCTTCGGCCACCCACGAGCCCACCCCGCCAATCCCGACGATGCCCACGTGGGCCTGCTGCAGGCGCTGCAGGCCCTGGTCGCCATACAACCGGGCCACCCCTGCAAAACGTGGATCTTCTGTGCTCATGTCAATACCCCAAAAAACCGGCGCGCATTATAGGCCAGCCAGGCCATGCCCTGCACGGTTAGGAAAGACACCTTAACCCTGCTTTAATGTCGTAACACTTCGACACTTATGGACGACAATGTCTTCACGTAAATTCGGCCTGAACCTGGTAGTGGTCCTGGCCATCGCGGCGCTGTTCACCGGTTTCTGGGCGCTGATCAATCGCCCGGTATCGGCACCGGCCTGGCCCGAACAAATCTCCGGCTTTTCCTACTCGCCGTTTCGCCTGGGTGAAAGCCCGCAGAAGGGTCAGTACCCGGACGACAACGAGATGCGTCAGGACCTGGAGCAGATGAGCAAGCTCACCGACAGCATCCGTATCTACACCGTCGAAGGCACCCAGGCGCACATCCCGAAGCTGGCCGAGGAATTCGGGCTGCGGGTAACGGTGGGGATCTGGATCAGCCCGGACCTTGAGCGTAACGAGCGCGAGATCGCCACGGCCATCGAACTGGCCAACACCTCGCGCAGCGTGGTACGGGTGGTGGTCGGCAACGAAGCCTTGTTCCGCGAGGAAGTGACGCCGGAAAACCTCATCCAGTACCTGGACCGTGTACGCGCGGCCGTGAAAGTGCCGGTGACCACCAGCGAGCAGTGGCACATCTGGAAACAGAACCCGCAACTGGCCAAGCATGTGGACCTGATCGCCGCCCACATCCTGCCCTACTGGGAATTCGTGCCCATGAAGGACTCGGTCGAGTTCGTCCTCGACCGTGCGCGGGAGCTGAAACACCAGTTTCCCCGCAAGCCGCTGCTGCTTTCGGAAGTGGGCTGGCCGAGCAATGGCCGGATGCGCGGTGGTGCCGATGCCACCCAGGCCGACCAGGCCATCTACCTGCGCACCCTGGTCAACACGCTCAACCGACGCGGCTTCAACTATTTTGTGATCGAAGCCTACGACCAACCCTGGAAAGCCAGCGATGAAGGCTCGGTCGGGGCCTATTGGGGCGTATTCAACGCCGAACGCCAGCAGAAATTCAACTTCGAAGGCCCCGTGGTCGCCATTCCCCAATGGCGAGCCTTGGCAGTGGCCTCGGTGGTGCTGGCGATGATTGCACTGATGGTGCTGTTCATCGATGGCTCGGCCCTGCGCCAGCGTGGGCGCACCTTCCTGACGTTCATCACGTTCCTGTGCGGATCGGTGCTGGTGTGGATCGCCTACGACTACAGCCAGCAGTACAGCACCTGGTTCAGCCTTACGGTAGGCGTGCTCCTGGCCCTTGGCGCACTGGGGGTGTTCATCGTGCTGCTGACCGAAGCCCATGAGCTGGCCGAGGCGGTATGGACGCACAAGCGGCGGCGCGAATTCCTGCCGGTGCACGGCGACAGTGCCTACCGACCGAAAGTGTCGGTGCATGTGCCGTGCTACAACGAACCGCCGGAAATGGTCAAACAGACCCTCGATGCCCTGGCCGCGCTGGATTATCCGGACTACGAAGTGCTGGTCATCGACAACAACACCAAGGACCCGGCCGTGTGGGAGCCGCTCAAGGCCCACTGTGAAAAGCTCGGCGAGCGCTTCCGGTTCTTCCACGTCGCACCCCTGGCCGGTTTCAAGGGCGGCGCGCTCAACTACCTGCTCCCGCACACGGCCAAGGATGCCGAAGTGATCGCGGTGATCGACTCGGACTACTGCGTCGACCGCAACTGGCTCAAGCACATGGTGCCGCATTTCGCCGATCCGAAGATCGCCGTGGTGCAGTCGCCGCAAGACTACCGCGACCAGCACGAGAGCGCCTTCAAGAAGCTGTGCTACAGCGAGTACAAGGGCTTCTTCCACATTGGCATGGTCACCCGCAACGACCGCGATGCGATCATCCAGCACGGCACCATGACCATGACCCGGCGCAGCGTGCTGGACGAACTGGGCTGGGCCGAGTGGTGCATCTGCGAAGACGCCGAACTTGGCCTGCGGGTGTTCGAGAAGGGCCTGTCGGCGGCCTACGCCCACAACAGCTATGGCAAGGGCTTGATGCCTGACACCTTCATCGACTTCAAGAAACAGCGCTTCCGCTGGGCCTATGGCGCCATCCAGATCATCAAGCACCACGCCGCTGCCCTGCTGCGCGGCAAAGGCAGTGAATTGACCCGCGGCCAGCGTTACCACTTCCTGGCCGGCTGGCTGCCGTGGATTGCCGACGGCATGAACATCTTCTTCACGGTGGGGGCCTTGTTGTGGTCTGCCGCCATGATCATCGTGCCGCACCGGGTGGACCCGCCGCTGATGATCTTCGCCATCCCGCCGCTGGCGCTGTTCTTCTTCAAGGTCGGCAAGATCGTGTTCCTGTATCGCCGCGCCGTTGGGGTCAACCTCAAGGATGCACTGGCCGCTGCGCTGGCCGGGTTGGCGTTGTCGCACACCATCGCCAAGGCCGTGCTGTACGGGTTCTTCACCAGCAGCATGCCGTTCTTCCGCACGCCGAAAAATGCCGACAGCCATGGCTTGCTGGTGGCGATTTCCGAAGCGCGGGAAGAACTGTTCATCATGCTGCTGTTGTGGGGCGCTGCAGCCGGAATTTACCTGGTGCAGGGCTTGCCGAGCTCGGACATGCGCTTCTGGGTCGCCATGCTCCTGGTGCAGTCGCTGCCCTACCTGGCCGCGCTGGTGATGGCGTTTCTGTCATCACTGCCCAAGCCTGAAGCAAAGGCTACGGAAAAGGCTGTCGAGACGCCCTAGGCGTGAGGCCTTGCAGGCCGACTTGCCGGCCATCACCGGCAAGTCGCCTGCAAAAGGACTGCGTGTTGTGCGAATGCGTGCAGGGGCCGGCTTGTCGGCGATTGGGCCGTGAAGCCCGACATCATTTGATATAAGATAACGCCCCTCAGCTTTCCCGCCTTGCCTTGCCCCGGAGTTCCCCATGACGGCCCCTGCCGAGCTCTCGCCTACCCTTCAACTGGCCTGCGACCTGATACGTCGTCCCTCGGTCACCCCCATCGACGCCGATTGCCAGGCGCAGATGATGCAGCGCCTGGGCGCCGTGGGCTTCGAGCTTGAACCGATGCGCATCGAGGACGTCGACAATTTCTGGGCCACCCATGGCACCCAGGCAGGCCCGGTGCTGTGCTTTGCTGGCCATACCGATGTCGTGCCTACCGGCCCGGTCCAGCAGTGGCAACACGAGCCGTTCCAGGCGCTGATCGATGCCGACGGCATGCTCTGCGGCCGTGGCGCGGCCGACATGAAGGGCAGCCTGGCGTGCATGGTGGTGGCCAGCGAACGCTTCGTGCGTGACTACCCAGGCCACCGGGGCCAGGTTGCCTTCCTGATCACCAGTGACGAGGAAGGCCCGGCCCATCACGGCACCAAGGCCGTGGTCGAGCGCCTCAAGGCGCGCAACCAGCGCCTGGACTGGTGCATCGTCGGCGAGCCCTCCAGCACCAACGTGCTGGGCGATGTGGTCAAGAATGGCCGTCGCGGCTCGCTCGGCGCCACGCTGACCGTACGCGGCAAGCAAGGCCACGTCGCCTACCCGCACCTGGCGCGCAACCCGATCCACCTGGCCGCGCCAGCGCTGGCCGAACTGGCAGCCGAGCATTGGGACCAGGGGAACGCCTTCTTCCCCCCGACCAGCTTCCAGATTTCCAATCTCAACGCCGGGACCGGTGCAACCAACGTGGTGCCCGGCGAACTGACGGCGCTGTTCAACTTCCGCTTCTCCACCGAGTCCACCGTGGAGGGCCTGAAGGCTCGGGTCTCGGCGATCCTGGACAAGCATGAACTGGATTGGTCGGTGGAGTGGGCGTTGTCCGGCCTGCCGTTCCTGACCGAGCCGGGCGAGCTGCTCGATGCGGTTTCGGCCAGCATCAAGGGCGTCACCGGCCGCGACACCCAACCCTCGACCAGCGGCGGCACCTCCGATGGCCGCTTCATTGCCACCATGGGCACCCAAGTGGTCGAACTCGGCCCGGTCAACGCCACCATTCACCAGGTCGACGAGCGCATCCTGGCCAGCGACCTGGACCTGCTGACCGAAATCTACTACCAGACCCTGGTACGGTTGCTCGCCTGATGCTGACCTGCCCACTCTGCCAGGCTGCCCTGAGCCCGCTGGACAACGGTGTGGTGTGCCCAGCGGGCCACCGCTTCGATCGCGCGCGCCAGGGCTACCTGAACCTGCTGCCGGTGCAGCACAAGAACAGTCGCGACCCAGGTGACAACCAGGCCATGGTCGAGGCACGCCGTCATTTTCTGGACGCTGGCCATTATGCACCGGTGGCCGGACGGCTGGCGCAATTGGCGGTCGAGCGCCAGCCAGGTACTTGGCTGGACATCGGTTGCGGCGAAGGCTACTACACCGCGCAATTGGCCCAGGCACTGCCTGATGCCCAAGGCTACGCCCTGGATATCTCCCGCGAGGCCGTCAAGCGTGCCTGCCGCCGCGCACCGGACGTCACCTGGATGGTAGCCAGCATGGCGCGCGTGCCGCTGGCCGATGCCAGCTGCCAGTTCATCGCCAGCGTCTTCAGCCCGCTCGATTGGGCCGAAGCCAGCCGTGTGCTGAGCCCAGGCGGTGGCCTGATGCGCGTAGGCCCTACCAGCGGCCACCTGATGGAGCTGCGCGAAGTGCTCTACGACCACGTGCGCCCCTATGCTGACGACAAGCACCTGGCCCTGGTGCCCCAGGGCATGTATCACGCCCATGGCGAGGTCCTGGAATTTCGCCTGAGCCTGGCCGAACCCCAAGCCCGCGCTGCCCTGCTCGCCATGACCCCGCATGGCTGGCGCGCCAGTGCAGAGCGTCGGGCGCGAGTGATCGAGCAGCCGGAACCGTTCGAGGTCACCGTCTCCATGCGTTTTGACTATTTCGTGCGCCAAGCATGAGCACACCCGGAGGTGTTATGCGCCAACCTGATATCGAGATTTATCTCAAAGACGCCGAAGTCGACCACAAGCAGATTGCAGCCTGGCTGACCCAGGCCATCGGCCCGTGCACCGAATGGAAGCAGAAAGGCCAGACCTACAAGTGCCAGGCCGGTAACATTCCGGTCACTTGGTTACCCAAGGCTGTAGGGAAATGGAACAGCCTGTACCTGGAAAGCGACCAGACGCCCTGGGCCGATGATATCGCCTGTGGTCGTGATGCCCACGCGGCTCTGGGTGTGGAAGTACGCTGTGCACCCGGCGGCTGGGTAGAGGAAGACGGCGAGGAAGATGCTGACCGCTGGGTGCGTATCAGTGCCGACGGCGAAGAGGAAATCACCTGGCGCACGTCGCCCTGATGGGCGTCCCTGAAGCTGCAAGCACAGCCGGCTTGCAGCTTCAGGCTTGAGCCTGGTCGCTCAGAGACCCACGACATCCTCGGCCTGCAGGCCTTTCTGGCCCTGCACGCAGGCATACTCGACCTGCTGGCCCTCGACCAGGCTACGATGCCCCTCACCCCGGATGGCCCGGTAGTGAACGAAGACATCTGCGCCCCCTTCCCGTTGAATGAAGCCATAGCCCTTGGCATCGTTGAACCACTTCACGTTCCCAGTCTCACGAGACGACATCTGCACTACTCCGGATTTTTATTGTGAAAATCGCCTTGCAGACACGAGACAATCGCCCCGAATCAGCGCCGCGTGCGTAAATCTCCTGCAAGCGGCAGGCCTGATCGGTGCTGGCGCATAAAAAAATTGAAGACAGGCCACGTGCACGTCAAGCTAGGCGCAATGCGAACGACTGGCCTATCTGGGCTAACCGCGCAGTGATCGCTGCGCTCGGCACTCTTCACCCTCAACCAGGGCTCTTTTCATGACCCGTTCTCCCCTGCACCGCTTGGTATTCGGCGTTCTGCGCCGGTTCTTGTACCTGTGGGTGCGCTCCGAAACCATCAATCAGTCAGCCCTGACCCTCAAGCTCGACCGCAGTCGCCCTGTGTTCTACGCCTTGCCTTCGCCTGCGCTGACGGACCTGGCGGTGCTCGACCACGAATGCACCAAGGCAGGGCTGCCACGCCCGGTACTGCCAGTGGTCGTCGGCCCCCTGCACGAGGCGGCTGCGTTCTTCTACCTCACCCCCGACCCGGACTGGCTGGGGCGCCATGACAAAAGTGGCGCCCCGCCTACCCTGGAGCGTCTGGTCGAAGTGCTCGGCCAGCACGCCGAGGAAGATGCGCAGATCATTCCGGTCAGTGTGTTCTGGGGGCAATCGCCCGACAGCGAGTCAAGCCCGTGGAAGCTGCTGTTTGCCGACAGCTGGGCGGTGACCGGCCGCTTGCGCCGCTTGCTGACCGTGCTGATCCTGGGACGCAAGACCCGGGTGCAGTTCTCCACCCCGATTCACCTGCGCGAACTCGTGCAGCACAACAAGGGCCACGCCCGCACCGTGCGCATGGCCCAGCGCCTGATGCGCGTGCACCTGCGCAACCTCAAGACAGCGGTCATCGGGCCGGACATCTCCCACCGACGCAACCTGGTCAAAGGCTTGATCCATGCGCCGTTGGTGCGCCAGGCCATCGCCGAGCACGCTGAGCGCGAGCACGTGCCCCAAGCCAAGGCCGAGGCACAGGCCCGCCACTACGGTAACGAAATCGCCTCGGACTACACCTACACGGCCATTCGCTTTCTCGAAGTGGTACTCAGCTGGTTCTGGCACAAGATCTATGACGGCATCAAGGTCAACCACATCGAGCAGGTCCAGGGCATCGCCCCGGGCCACGAGGTGATCTACGTCCCTTGCCACCGTAGCCATATCGACTACCTGCTGCTGTCGTACCTGCTGTTCAAGAACGGCCTGACACCACCGCATGTGGCGGCCGGCATCAACCTGAACATGCCCGTGGTGGGCAACCTGTTGCGCCGTGGTGGCGCGTTCTTCATGCGCCGGTCGTTCAAGGGCAACCCGCTCTACACCGCCGTGTTCAACGAATACCTGCATACGCTGTACACCAAAGGGTTCCCGGTGGAGTACTTCGTCGAGGGCGGCCGCTCGCGTACCGGCCGCATGCTCCAGCCGCGCACGGGAATGCTGGCCATCACCCTGCGCAGCTTCCTGCGCTCCTCACGCACGCCGATCGTGTTCGTGCCTGTCTACATTGGGTATGAGCGCGTACTCGAAGGCCGTACCTACCTCGGGGAGTTGCGCGGGGCGAGCAAGAAGAAAGAATCCATTTTCGACATTTTCAAAGTGCTAGGTGCGCTCAAGCAACGCTTTGGCCAGGTCTACGTCAACTTCGGCGAACCCATCCGCCTGGCCAGCTTTCTCGACCAGCAGCAACCCGGCTGGCGAGACCAGGACCACGGGCCACAGTACCGCCCGGCTTGGCTCAGCGAAACCACGACGCGCCTGGGCGATACCGTCGCCAGGCACCTGAACGGCGCAGCGGCCATCAACCCGGTCAACCTGGTGGCGCTGGCCCTGCTTTCCACCAGCAAGCTGGCCCTGGACGAACGTGCGCTGGTGCGCGTGCTCGACCTGTACCTGGCGTTAATGCGCCAGGTGCCCTACTCCTCACATACCACAGTGCCGGAAGGCGACGGTCAGGCCCTGATCGAGCATGTGCGCGGGATGGACCTGGTGGCAGAGCAGAAGGACGCGCTTGGGCGCATTCTGTACCTGGATGAAAACAACGCGGTACTGATGACCTATTACCGCAACAATGTCCTGCACATCTTTGCCCTGCCTGCCCTGCTGGCAAGCTTCTTTCTGAGTAGCTCGCGCATGAGCCGCGCCTTGCTTGGCCAATATGTCCATGCCTTGTACCCCTACCTGCAGGCGGAGCTGTTCCTGCGCTGGGAACCTGAGCAGTTGGACGAGGTGATCGACCAGTGGCTTGGCGCGCTGGTCGAGCAAGGCCTGCTTCGCCAGGACCACGACATCTTTGTCCGTGCAGCGCCCAGTTCTCGTCAGTTCGTGCTGCTGACCCTGCTGGCGCGCAGCATCACCCAGACCCTGCAGCGCTTCTACATGGCGACTTCGCTGCTGCTCAACAGCGGCCAAGGTACCCTGAGCGCCGAAGCGCTCGAAGCACTGTGCGTGATGATGGCCCAGCGCCTTTCGATCTTGCATGGCCTGAACGCACCGGAATTTTTCGACAAAAGCCTGTTCCGCCACTTCATCCAGACGCTGATCGACCAAGGTGTGCTGCGCGAGAATGCACACGGCAAACTGAGCTACAGCAACAAGCTAGGCGGGTTGGCCGAAGGCGTGGCCAAGCGCGTGCTGTCGGCCGAGTTGCGCTTGTCGATCCGCCAGGTTGCCCTGCACGGGGATGATGGCCTGGCAACGGCGACCCTATGAACCTTTTTCTGAATACAAGGACACTGCCATGACCCGCTCCTCCCTGCGTCTGACCACCCTGTGCGCCGGCCTGCTGCTGTCGGCCAGCGCCTTTGCCCTGTCGCTTGGCGACCTCAGCCAGAAGGACGCCACCGGTGGCCTGAAAGACGCACTGACCCAAGGCGCGCAACTGGCCGTCAAGCAGCTGAGCACGCCGGGCGGCTTCAGCAACAACCCGGACGTGCGTATCGAGCTGCCCGGCAACCTGGGCAAGGCGGCCAAGGCCATGAAAATGTTCGGCAAAGGCGACCAGGTGGACGCGCTCGAATCCGGCATGAACAAGGCCGCTGAGGCGGCCGTGCCGCAGGCCCAGGCGATTCTCGTCAACGCCGTGAGAAACATGACCGTGACCGATGCCAAGGGCATTCTAAGCGGCGGTCAGGATTCGGCCACCCAGTACCTGAACAAAAGCAGCCGCGAGCAGATCCGTGCCAAGTTCCTGCCAATCGTCAAGCAAGCGACCGACCAGGTCGGCGTGGCCCAGCAGTACAACGCCTTCGCCGCACAGGCCAAAGGCCTGGGGCTGATCAAGAATGACGCCAACATCGAGAACTACGTGACGGAAAAGGCAATGGACGGTTTGTTCGAGATGATCGCCAAGCAGGAGCAGAGCATTCGGCAGAACCCTGCCCAGGCCGCCACGAGCCTGGCCAAGAAGGTATTTGGCGCACTCTGATCGCTACCTGAAAGGGGCCCCGCCGCGGGCCCTTTTTACACCGCAGCAAAAAGGCCGCTAGTCGCGTTCCCTGACCTTGAACCAGGCGGCGTACAACGCCGGCAGAAACAGCAGGGTCAAGGCGGTGGCGACGATCAGCCCGCCCATGATCGCCACGGCCATTGGCCCGTAGAACACGCTGCGCGACAACGGGATCATGGCTAGCACGGCCGCCAAGGCCGTCAGCACGATAGGCCGGAAACGGCGCACCGTGGCTTCGACGATGGCCTGCCAGCGCCCCAGCCCGGATGCGATATCCTGCTCGATCTGGTCCACCAGAATGACCGAGTTGCGCATGATCATGCCCGCCAGGGCAATGGTCCCCAGCATGGCGACGAACCCGAACGGCTGGTTGAACACCAGCAGGAACAGGGTCACGCCAATCAAGCCCAGCGGCGCCGTCAGAAAGACCATGACCGTGCGAGAAAAACTGCGCAGCTGAATCATCAGCAGGCTCAACACGACCACGATGAACAACGGCATGCCGGCATTCACCGATTTCTGCCCACGTTCGGCATCTTCCACCGTGCCACCCACCTCTAGCAGATAGCCATCGGGCAACTTGGCCCGGATGCCTTGCAAGGTAGGCTGTACCTGCTTGACCACAGTGGCCGGCTGTACCTTGTCGTAGATATCGGCCCGCACGGTCACCGTCGGCAGACGGTCGCGGTGCCAGATGATGCCTTCCTCGAAGCCGTAGGTCAGCGTGGCCACCTGTGACAGGGCCACGCTACGCCCGTTGTCCGTGGGCAGCGACAAGCTGGCGAGCTGGCTCAGGTCGTTGCGTTCCTGTGAGGTGCCTCGCAGCAGGATTTCGATCAGCTCATCGTCTTCGCGGTACTGGCTGACCGCGGTGCCTGTGAGCGAGCTTTGCAGGAAACTGGACAACTGGCGGGTGCTGACGCCCAAGGCGCGGGCGCGGTCCTGGTCGATTTCCACGAACACGGCTTTGCTGGGCTCTTCCCAGTCCAGGTGCACATTGACCACCTGGGGGTTCTCCCGCACCTTTTCTGCCACTTCCCGGGCCAGGGCGCGTGCTTGTTCGATGTGCTCGCCTGTCACTCGGAACTGCACGGGGTAGCCCACCGGTGGGCCGTTTTCCAACCGGGTGACGCGCGCGCGCAGATCAGGGAACTGCTGCTCGACCGTGCTGATCAGCCAACTGCGCAAGTCTTCGCGTGCTTGCATGGAGTCGGCCAATACCACGAATTGGGCGAAGCTGGCAGCGGGCAGTTGCTGATCCAAAGGCAAATAAAAGCGCGGCGACCCTGAACCGACATAGGCGACATAGTTGACGATGCCCTGTTGCTGCTTGAGCAACTGCTCAAGCTGCCGGACTTTCTCGCCCGTGTTGACCAGCGATGCGCCTTCGGCAAGCTTCAGGTCGACCATCAGCTCAGGACGCCCGGAGGCCGGGAAGAACTGCTGCGGTACGAAGCGAAACAGGAACACGCTGCCCACGAACGCGGCGATGGTCAGCACGATAACGGTCTTGCGGCGCCGCACGCACCATGCCACCACACGGCGCACACGCTGGTAGAAGGGCGTGGCATACGGGTCCGGTGCAGCGCCGCCGTTACCGTGGCGAGCGGCGTGTCGCTTGGCCAGATCCGGCAGCAACCGCTCGCCCAGGTAGGGCACGAAGAGCACGGCGGCCACCCAGGAGGTGAGCAACGCAATGGTCACCACCTGGAAGATCGACCGTGTGTACTCGCCGGTGCTGGAGGCAGCCGTGGCAATGGGCAGGAACCCGGCTGCGGTGATCAGGGTGCCGGTCAGCATGGGGAATGCCGTGCTAGTCCACGCATAGCTTGCCGCTTTCAGGCGGTCGAAGCCCTGCTCCATCTTGATCGCCATCATCTCCACGGCAATGATGGCGTCATCGACCAGCAACCCCAGGGCGAGCACCAGCGCACCCAGTGAGATCTTGTGCAGGCCGATGCCAAAGTAGTACATGGCGGCGAAGGTCATGGCCAGCACCAGGGGGATGGCCAGCGCCACCACCAACCCCGTGCGCACGCCCAGCGAAAAGAAACTGACCAACAACACGATCACCAGCGCCTCGCACAGCACCTGGACGAACTCGCCAACCCCTGCCTTCACCGCAGCGGGCTGGTCGGACACCTTGCGCAGCGACAAGCCGGCCGGCAAGCCGCGGGCCAGACGCTCGAATTCCGCTTCCAGGGCCTTGCCCAAGGTCAGGATGTCACCCCCATCCTTCATCGACACCGCCAGGCCGATGGCGTCTTCGCCCATGAAGCGCATCCGCGGCGCAGGCGGATCGTTGTAGCCCCGGTACACGCGCGCCACATCGCCCAGGCGAAACGTGCGCTCGCCCACGCGCAGTGGCAACTGGCGAATCTGCTCGACACTGTCGAATCGCCCACTGACCCGCAGTTGCACACGTTCGCTGGGCGTTTCGAAGAACCCGGCCGTGCTCACCGCATTCTGCTCCTGCAACGCCTGCTGCACCGCCTGCAAAGGGATGCCGAGGGTGGCCAGCTTGACGTTGGACAGTTCGATCCAGATCTTCTCGTCCTGCAAACCGATCAGCTCGACCTTGCCCACATCCTTGACCCGCTGCAGCTGGATCTGAATACGGTCCGCATAGTCCTTAAGGACCGCGTAGTCGAAACCCGGCCCAGTCAGCGCATAGATGTTGCCGAACGTGGTGCCGAACTCATCGTTGAAGAACGGGCCCTGCACCTCGGGTGGCAGCGTGTGGCGGATGTCGGCGACCTTCTTGCGTATCTGGTACCACAATGTGGGGATATCGGCCGAGTGCAGAGAGTCGCGGGCCATGAAGGTCACCTGCGATTCACCGGGGCGCGAGAACGAGACGATCTTTTCGTACTCGCCGGTTTCCATGAGCTTTTTCTCGATGCGCTCCGTGACCTGGCGCGCCACCTCCTCAGCGGTGGCGCCGGGCCACAGGGTGCGGATGACCATGGCCTTGAAGGTGAAGGGCGGGTCTTCGCTCTGACCCAGCTTGGTGTAGGACAGCGCGCCAACGCCCGCGAGCAGTATCATCAAAAAGAGTACGATCTGGCGGTTGCGCAGCGCCCAGGCAGAGAGGTTGAAACCCATCCCGAGTTACTCCTTGCCCGTCAGGTCGACTGTACGGTTGGCGCGGTCCACGGGTCGCACCTGCTGGCCTTCGCGCAGCACATGACCGCCGGCTGCCACCACCCAGTCGTCAGCCGCAAGCCCCGCGAGCACAGGCACGCTGTCAGTCCCATAGGCGCCAAGCTGCACCGTGACCCGCTGCACACGGTGCTCGCCAGTGACCCGCCAGACGTACGCCTGGCCGGCTTCAGCCGTGACGGCCGACAGGGGAACCGACAACGGCACCTGCCCTGGGTGGGCGACCAATACCCTGGCGCTCTGCCCCAGCGTTGCCGGCACCTCGTTGGAGGTAAAGGCAACCCGAGCCGCGTAGGTTCTGGAGCGCGGATCGGCGGCCGGCGACAGCTCGCGGATCCGCCCCTCGAAGCGCCGCCCCGGGTGCGACCACAGCTCCACGGTGACCGGTTGGCCCACGGCGAAGCGGGCGTATTGCTGCTCGGGGACGGCGATGGCCACTTCGCGCTCGCCGTCAGCTGCCAAGGTCAATACCGTCTGACCCGCAGCGACGACTTGACCGACTTCGACCAGGCGCCTGGCTATCACCCCTGCCTGAGGCGCGCGCAACACAGCGTAGTCGGCCTGGTTACCCGCCACGTCGAACTCGGCCTTGGCCTGCTTGAGCCGGGCGACCCCAGCGCGATAGAGGTTTTCGGCGTTGTCGTACTGCGAGTGGCTGATCATCTGCTTGTCGAGCAACTTCTGGTAACGGTCACGCTCGGTGCGCACCAGCGCCAGGTTGGCCTCGGCACCGGCTACCTGCGCGCGGTTAGCCTCCAACTGCAGGCGCACATCCTGCGGGTCCAGTTCAGCCAGCGGCTGGTTGAGCTTGACCCGTTGCCCTTCTTCGACAAGCCGCTTGCTGACCTTGCCACCAATGCGAAAAGCCAGTTCCGGCTCCAGTCGCGCCCTCACCTCGCCTGGGTAGTTATCGGCCATCGCCTCGGCTGGCCGCGGCTGAACCACCAAAGCAGGGCGAACCACCGCAGGTAATGCAGGTTCCTGATTGCACGCCGTAAGCATCAAGAGGACCATGGGCAGGGCAAGGCTGAGGGCACGGGGCAACATCGGGAATCCCTTCGCAAAATGCTGATCGAATATTTGAACTGGCCGGTATAGTAAGTCAGCCATCAAGGCACGGGAAGAGCGTCCCGAGGTTTTTTTGGAGCGTTTGCGCGCTATTGCGGTCAAGAAC
Source organism: Pseudomonas sp. UBA5666 (assembly GCF_002420785.1). Taxonomy (NCBI): domain Bacteria; kingdom Pseudomonadati; phylum Pseudomonadota; class Gammaproteobacteria; order Pseudomonadales; family Pseudomonadaceae; genus Pseudomonas; species Pseudomonas sp. UBA5666. Next base: position 29,798 of record NZ_DIIQ01000018.1, read on the forward strand.
AGCGAGCCACGCCCAAGCCGTATAAGATAGGCAACCTTCAAGGCAGATGCAGATCCCAATGTCCAACGACGTCTCCAGCGGCCCAGGCCGCCCAAAGGACCTTGCCAAGCGCCAGGCCATTCTCGAAGCGGCCAAGTCGCTGTTTCTGAGCCTGGGTTACGCAAGTACCAGCATGGATGCGGTCGCGGCGGCAGCGGGTGTATCGAAGCTGACGGTGTACAGCCACTTCACCGACAAACAGACACTGTTCTGCTCGGCGGTCATGGCCACGTGTCAGTTGCAGTTGCCCGATCAACTGTTCGAATACCCCGAGCACGCGCCGATAGAAGAAGTGCTCTTGACCATCGCCCGCAGTTTCCAGGCCCTGATCAGCAGTGACGAAGCCGTCAAACTCAGTCGCCTGATCATGGCCCAGGGCAATAGCGATCCAGGCTTTGGCGAGTATTTCTACGAGGCCGGGCCCAAGCGGGTGCTGGCGGGAATGGAGGCCTTGCTGCGCGGGGCCGACGAGCGCGGGCTGTTGCGGATCGATGACCCGCTCAGGGCAGCGGAGCATTTCTTCTGCCTGGTAAAAGGCGCGCCGGATTACCGCCTGATGCTGGGCTGCGCCGAGCCGCTGTGCGGCGAAGCGGCCGAGGCGCATGTGTGCGAGGTGGTCGAGGTGTTTCTGCGCGCATTCAGGCCCTGAGTCGGGCCAGACTCGACAACCCACGTTGATCGTCCAGGGTTGCCTGCGGCGCAGGGCCCGGCCACTCTCATGCGGTGCTCAGCCTTTCAAGGCCTTCTTGGGGTAGATGTCATAGCGGCTCGACTTGCCCTCAAGGCCGTGGCTGGGTTTGGGTCCGTCGATGATCGGCGCCTTGCGCGGTCGCTTGACCACCACGCGGTGGGTCGCCAACGCCAGCGCCGCTTCGAGCAGCGCCGGGGCGTCCAGGTCGTCGCCGACCAACGGGCGGAACACGCGCATTTCCTTTTTCACCAGTGCGCTCTTGTCCCGGTGGGGAAACATCGGGTCCAGGTAGATCACCTGCGGCGGCTCGCCTTCCCAGTTGCGCATGCACTCGATGGCGTTGCCCGTCAGCAGGCGCATGCGCGCGACGATTGGCCCGACGTCCTCATCGGCACGGGCCCGCACCAGCCCGTCTTCCAGTAGCGCAGCCACAAGCGGCTGGCGCTCGATCAGGGTCATGTGGCAACCCAGACTGGCCAGCACGAAGGCGTCCTTGCCAAGCCCTGCGGTAGCGTCGAGTACCACCGGCCTCACACCCTGGGCGATGCCCACGGCCTTGGCGATCATCTGCCCGTTGCCACCGCCGAACTGGCGCCGGTGGGCAGCCTGGCCTTCGACGAAGTCGACCCGCACCGGGCCGGGGGCCTGGGGCCCCAACTGCTGGACCTGCAAACCCTCGGGGCCCAGCTGAACGGCGAACTGCGCGTCGTCATCCTGCAAGGGCAAGCCCAAGCGCTGCGCCCATGCCTGCGCCTGGCCCGCATACTCCTCGGACATCGCCTCGACCCTGATCCCCACGCCTTGCTCTTGCATCGCTCACACCTGAAAAAAACAACCTGGCCCTTAATGAACCGGCCAACGCGGCCGATACAGGCAATATCCCGCTATTCTGCCAGAGCACAACGCGCGCGACTGCCATGTCAGAAATTCTTCCTATCGGCTTGACCTACCTGTCGCCTGTCGACAACTACAGTCAGCACAACACCCAGGCACTGGGGGGCGTCAGCCACCTGTGGCAGGATTTCTTCGCCCGGGCAATGGCGGAGCAATCTGAAACGCCCGTCGACAGCGTCAGCCAGTCATTCGTGCAGTACGACCAGGCCAGCGGAGAACCTGTCGGCGGCGCCCGTGCCCTGGCCTTGATCGACGCGCAACGCGCCTGCCCGGTGCAAGACACCGTGGTCGCGCCACCCGAGCCGTTGTTCCTGCCCAAGGCCGAACTGGAGGCCAACCTGCTGCCGCCCGCCCCCGAGCCGTTCGGTGCGCTGGAAATGATCGAGCAGCAGCGTCAGCTTGATATCGACAACAGTTGGGTTCGGCCCGTGGTCGCCCGTCAGGGCCAACCCTTAGCTGAACCGGGTCCCGGCCCTGCACCACGGCCTCTGTTCCTGCCGATCGCCGAGTTCGACAGCACGTTGCTGGACCCGGCCCCTGAACCGTTCGATGAACCGACCCTGGCACGCCAGCAGCACGACCTGGCCTTCGACATGCACTGGGCGCGCCCAGTGGTGTTGAACAACGTGCGCGCTTACGCCTGAGGCTAACGGCACACCTGCCAACGGCCCATGTCTACATGAAAGTGATCGCGGTGCGCAGCATTGTACTCCGGCCCCAGCACCGTGCTGAAGTGCTCGCACGCCGCCTGACGTACCTCACGCAAGAACATCGCCTTATCCCCGGTCCCCTGCCAGTCGCGCGCCAGGACGATGCGTTGGCCGTCCCGCAGACGAAAACCTGCAATGTCCAGGGCGTTGGCGCTGGCATGCTGGCTCAAGCGCCCTGCCTTGCGGTTGTAGACGTTGCGGCAGGCAAAGCTACCCAGGTGATCGACCTGCACCACCGACTGGCCCAGCACGCGCTGAGCCACCGGCTGCAGGCCGTGGCGCTCGAACAGGGCGTAGGCGACCGCCAGCGGGCAGCTGGCCAGGAAACTGCTGCTGAAGCGGGCCTGCCCACCTTCGATACGCCAGACATTGCTCAGTGGGCATTTGGCCGAGGCTGGGCTGTCAGCCTGCGCCCGGTAGCGCAGTTGACTGCTTTGAAGCGCCTGTTGGCAAAGCGCCGGGTCGTCGCGCAGACGCTTGAGCTTGAAGCCAGTCAGCCAGTTGGGCGGCTGGCTGACGTCCAAGGGGGCAAGCGGGTTCCACTGCGCAGGCGGGCGCCAGCCCAGGTGCCACGCCTGGCCGGCGGCCAGCACCAGCACGCCCAGAAGCAGCAGAACGACTTTCATCCGCGGCGGAACAGCTCATTGAGCTGATCGAACGGCAAGGCCTGCTCGGCGTAGCCAAACGTACCCTGTTCACGGATTTCCTGCGCAGCCCGCTGTAAGGCGCCAAAGGCCGCACGCGCCATCGACGAACCGACGCTAACGCGCCGTACACCCAGGTCCTGAAGCTGGTTGACGCATAACGGCACCCCCGCCATGCCCATCAGCACGTTCACTGGGCGAGGCGCCAGCGCCTGCACCACTGCCCGCACTTCCTCGGCCGTACGCAGCCCAGGGGCGTAGAGCACATCGGCGCCCGCCTCGGCGAAAGCCTGCAGGCGCTCGATGGTGTCGTCCAGGTCCTGGCGCCCGTGCAGCAGGTTTTCCGCGCGCGCGCACACGGTGAAGGGAAAAGGCAGACTGCGCGCCGCCTGCACGGCAGCACGAACACGCTCCACCGCAAGGCCCTTGTCGTAGATAGGTGAGGCGGCGCGGCCACTGGCGTCCTCGATGGAGCCACCGACCAGCCCTGCCTCAGCAGCGCGCAGAATGGCCTGGGCGCAATCCTCGGGCAGATCCCCGAAGCCGTTCTCAAGGTCCGCAGCCACTGGCAATGCGGTGGCGTCGACGATTTCGCCTGCGTTGTCCAGCACGTCATCGAGGCTTAGCGCCCCTTCGGCATCCGGGCGCCCCAGGCTGAAGGCAAGCCCGGCGCTGGTGCTGGCCAAGGCCTCGAAACCCAGGCTGGCCAGCAGCTTGGCTGAACCGGCGTCCCAGGGGTTGGCCATGACGAAGGCGCCATCGCGTTGATGCAAGGCCTTGAAGGCTTCGGCTCGCAGGGTTTGCACATCCATGATCAAGCACTCCGGCAATGGGGGAAGAAATCAGAGCAGGCCCAGCTGTTCGACCTCCGGCGCTCGCGGCAATTCCGGCAGTGCGGCCAGCCCGGGCAGGCGTAACATGAGCCGCTGGTGGAAACGTTGCGCCAACGCGGCCGCCAGGCGGTTGTCAGCAGTGTGCAAGAAGATGTACGGGCTGCGCCCCTCTTCGATCCACGCAGCCAGCTTGTCCACCCAAGGGGTCAGGAAGGGTTCGTTGTACTCAAGCGCCGGATGGCCGATGAAGCGCACCTGCGGACGCTGACTGAACGCGGCTGGTCGCGGCGGAACGTTGGGCTTCTTGGACTGGGCATGCACGATGGCGGGGTCAGTGGAGGTACAGCTGAACAGCGCCCTGGGATCGAGACACACCCGCTCGACACCCAAGTCGGCCAGCAGGCGGTTGAGCGCGCGTTCATCCTCGCCCTTGGCGAAGAACGCCGGATGGCGCACCTCCACTGCAACGTTTACACCCACCTGCTGCAGGAACTGGCTCAGCTCTGCCAGTCGCCCCGGGCCGTACGAAGCGGGCAACTGCAGCCAGTAAGGGGACACGCGCGGCCCGAGCGGCGCCATCAGGCGAATGAAGTCAAAGGCAGGTTCGAGATGGTCGCGCAGGTCGCCACCGTGGCTGATGTCGCGGGGGAACTTGGCCGTGAAGCGAAAATGCGCTGGCATCGTTGCCGCCCACCGGACCACCGTGGCAGGCGATGGCCTGGCATAGAACGTGGTATTGCCTTCGACGGCATTGAAGACCTGGCTGTACAGCCCAAGCATCTGCGCGGCGCTGGCGTCGGCAGGGTACAGGTACTCACGCCAGGCGTTTTCGCTCCACGAGGGGCAGCCAATGAAATAGGGGATGGACGGCAGGCTCATCCGTCAAATGTACAGGTCGAGCCCCAGTACTTCCATGTCCCAGTCGGTAAAGCCCGCTGTGCTCAGGTAACTGGCAAGTGCCGAGGCGGTGCGCCGGTCACGGGCGCGGGGGAACACCATGTCCTGCTGACGGGCTGGCAGCGTCCCGGTACGGCGACGAGCAGCAGGCTCCTGGGCTGCCATGGCGACCTCTTCCACCAGTTCGCCATCATCCGCCACGTCATCATGCACCGCTGCCTTGCGCGGCGTACGCTTGATCGGAAAGGACTGTGATGAGAAACCGTCGACACGCATGGCATGAGCACCCAGGACCAATGATGGCAATTTAGCAGCATTGATGGCCCGCCGCTAATGCTCGATTGAGAACTTGACCACACTTTATGCAAAAGGTTGTAGCACTATCGAGCGCGCCCGACGAACAGCCTTACTGCTTTTTGGGCGTTGCCACGTTATCGCGCAGGTAAATCGGCTGAGCCTGCTCAGCTGCGATGGCTTCACCCCGGGCCCAGGCAAAGCGCGCCAGGCTCAGCACATCAAGGGCACTGGGCAAGGCCGAGGGGTCGCTTGCGTCAGCAGTGACCGCCAGGCGCTCGGCATAGCCCCAACCCGTACCTGCTCCGAACCATAGTCCTTGCGCCCCTGCTGGCAACGCCACACGTTCGGGTGGCAGCACCGCTTCAGCGCCTTGCAGGCGCATTTCCCCGGCTATGGCCTGATAGCAGCCCCAGTACACTTCGTCCATACGCGCATCGATGGCGGCGGCCACTTGCTGGGCACCCTGTTGACGCAGTGCGCCCTGGGCCAGCGCTGCGAGATTGGACACCGGCAACACGGGCCGCTCCAGGGCAAAAGCCAGCCCCTGCACCACGCCGATGGCAATGCGCACACCAGTGAACGCACCCGGGCCACGGCCGAACGCAATGGCATCGACCGTGCCCAGGGCTACGCCGGATTCGGCCAGCAGTTGCTTGATCATTGGCAGCAACTTCTGAGCATGCATGCGTGGGATCACCTCGTAATGGCTGGTTACCTCACCGTTATGCAGCAGTGCAACGGAACAGGCTTCGGTGGCGGTATCCAGGGCCAACAAGGTGGTCATCGAACAGGTATCCAGGTGTGAGTGGGAAAGAGCGCGAGTATAGAGCAGCCGCGCCTTCGTGTCCCAAAGGGCCGCCGTGTGGGCTGCCGGGGATGCGCCCACACCGCACAAGGCCAAAAACGACAACGGCCCGCAAGCGGGCCGTCGTTCAATGACAACGTGCCGATCAGCTCAGCGCGGCCAGTACCTTGGCAGTGATCGCTTCTACCGAGCCCACACCTTCGATGTGGCTGTACTTGGGCTTGCCATCGTTGGTCGCCGACAGCTTCTGGTAGAAGTCTACCAGTGGCTTGGTCTGGCTGTGGTAGACCGACAGGCGATGGCGAACGGTTTCTTCCTTGTCATCATCGCGCTGGATCAGGTCTTCGCCAGTGACATCGTCCTTGCCTTCGATTTTCGGCGGGTTGTACTGGACATGGTAGGTACGGCCCGAGGCCAGGTGCACACGACGGCCTGCCATGCGGCCAACGATCTCTTCGTCGTCCACGGCGATCTCGACCACGGCATCAATGTCCACGCCTGCAGCGACCATGGCCTCTGCCTGCGGGATAGTGCGCGGGAAACCGTCGAACAGGCAGCCGTTGGCGCAATCAGGCTGGGCGATGCGCTCTTTGACCAGGCTGATGATCAACTCGTCGGAGACCAGTTGGCCGGCATCCATGACTTTTTTCAGCTCCAGGCCCAGGGGCGTGCCGGCCTTGACCGCCGCACGCAGCATGTCACCGGTGGAGATCTGTGGAATACCGAACTTCTCGGTGATGAACTTTGCCTGAGTACCTTTACCGGCCCCGGGAGCTCCCAGCAGAATTACGCGCATCTTGTGCTCCTCAAATTTTTGTATGCAATTCAATGGATTCGGCAACCAGGGCCAAGTCCGGAAATTAGGTATGACCATGAATCGGTCAGAAGGCTGCTCAAGATACACAGCGCCTGCCAGCCCGACAAGCGTCCCAAAGTTGCATGAATGCACCACTTCAGGTCGAGCGGGTCAGTGGTTGCGCCCAGCGCAACCCCCGTGCCGTCGCTGTTCGATGCACCCCTGCACCTTTCTGAAGCAGCCCCGCCCCCTCCCCTCAACCGGTGTTGCGCAGCCCCGCGGCGATACCGGCGATGGTCACCAGCAACGCCTGCTCCAGCGGGCTGTCCAGAGCGGCCTGGCGGTCACGCGAACGCGCCAGCAGTTCTGCCTGTAGCCGATGCAGCGGGTCCAGGTAGGTATTGCGCAGGCGGATGAATTCCAGGGTTTCGGGGCTATGCGCCAGTAGCACCTGCTGCCCGGTCAGGCTCAGCACGACCTGGCACGACTGCGACAATAGGTCGCGCAGCTGTGTACCTAAAGGTAGCAGGTGCGGTTGCACCAGACGTTGGTCGTAGGCCTCTGCAATTTGGGCATCGGCTTTGGCCAGGACCATCTCCAGCATGTCGATGCGCGTGCGGAAGAACGGCCACTGCTCGCGCATCTGCGCAAGCAACGGGCCCTGCCCGGCAGCCAGCGCGTTGTTCAGTGCCGTCTCCCAACCCAGCCAGGCTGGGAGCATCAGTCGAGTCTGGGTCCAGCCGAAGATCCAGGGGATGGCGCGCAGGCTTTCGATACCGCCGGCACGTCGCTTGGCCGGGCGACTGCCCAGCGGCAGGCGCCCCAACTCCTGCTCGGGGGTCGACTGGCGGAAGTACTCGACGAAGTCCGGGTGCTCACGCACCACGTCGCGGTAGGCCTTGACCCCATCGGCAGCCATCTGATCCATGAGGTCGCGCCAGGCCGGCTGCGGGGGCGGCGGTGGCAGCAGCGTGGCTTCGAGCACGGCGGCCAGATACAGGTTGAGGTTCTGCTCGGCAATGCCAGGCAAGCCGAACTTGAAGCGGATCATCTCCCCCTGTTCGGTGGTGCGGAACCGCCCGGCGACCGAACCCGGCGGTTGCGACAAAATGGCGGCGTGAGCCGGGCCGCCGCCGCGCCCCACCGTACCGCCCCGGCCATGGAACAGCAGCAACTCGACCTGGTGCTCGGCGCAAATGCGCACCAGGCTTTCCTGGGCGCGGTACTGGGCCCAGGCCGCGGCCGTGGTGCCCGCATCCTTGGCCGAATCGGAATAGCCGATCATGACCTCCTGAGGGCCATGCAGGCCGGCGCGATAACTGGGCAGCGCCAGCAGACGCTGCATCACCGGGCCCGCGTTATCCAGGTCAGCCAAGGTTTCGAACAGCGGCACCACCCGCATCGGACGGGTCAGGCCGGTTTCCTTGAGCAGCAATTGCACCGCCAGCACGTCCGACGCAGCACCTGCCATCGAAATCACGTACGAGCCCAGCGAGGCGCCTGGCGCCGCGGCGATCTCCCGGCAGGTGGCCAACACCTCGGCCGTCTCGTCCTGAGGCTCGAAGTGGGCTGGCAGCAGCGGCCTACGGTTGGCCAGCTCCTGTTCCAGGAAGTCGATACGCTGTTCCTCATCCCAGTCGGCATACCGGCCCATGCCTAGGTACTCGGTGATTTCGCTCAGCGCATCACGGTGACGCGCGGCGTCTTGGCGCACGTCCAGCCTGACCAGGAAGAGGCCGAAGGTCACGGCCCGGCGCAGGCAGTCCAGCAGCGGGCCATCGGCGATGATGCCCATGCCGCAGTCATGCAGCGACTGGTGACACAATTGCAACGGTGCAACCAGCTCGCGGTTGTCCACCAGCACGTCAGGCCCAGGCGGTACGTTGGCAGACAGTGCCGAATGGGCCCAGCTGCGAGTTGCCCGCAAGCGCTCGCGCAGTTGCTTGAGCAGCGCACGGTAAGGCTCCGGGCTGTCGCCCACGTGCTCGCGCAAGGCCGTACTGGCCTGTTGCATGGAAAGCTCGGCCGCCAGCGCATCGATATCGCGCAGGAACAGGTCCGCTGCCATCCAACGCGCCAGCAGCAGGACTTCCCGGGTGACCTTGGCGGTAACATTGGGGTTGCCGTCCCGGTCGCCGCCCATCCACGAAGCGAAGCGGATGGGGGCCGCCGTCAGTGGCAGCCGCTGGCCGGTCGCCTCCTGCAGGGCGTGATCGACTTTGCGCAGGTGGTTGGGGATGGCGTGCCACAACGAGTGCTCGATCACGGCGAAGCCCCATTTGGCCTCATCCACGGGCGTGGGGCGTGTACGGCGGATTTCCTCGGTATGCCAGGCCTCGGCAATCAGACGGCGCAAGCGGTCGCGGATCTGCGCGGTTTCGGCGGGGGTCAGGTCGCGATGATCCTGGGCAGCCAGCTGGGCGGCGATGGCGTCGTACTTCTGGATCAGGGTACGCCGCGAGACTTCGGTAGGGTGCGCAGTGAGCACCAGCTGGATATCCAGGCCAGCCAACTGCCGCGCCAGGTCCTGATCGTCATGGCCGGCCTGCTTGAGGCGGGCCAGCAGCTCCGGCAGCACGCGGGCCTCGAAGGGCTCGGGCTGGTCGGCATCGCGGCGTCGTATCAACTGGTATTGCTCGGCCATGTTGGCCAGGTTGAGGAACTGGTTGAATGCCCTGGCCACCGGCAACAGTTCGTCATCGTCCAGATCACCCAAGGTCGAGCTGAGCTCTTCGCCGGCATTGCGTCGATCAGCTTTCGCGCTGTGACGAATATCCTCGATCTTCTGCAAAAATTCATCGCCATACTGGTGACGAATCGTGTCGCCGAGCAGCTCTCCCAGCACATGGACATCTTCACGCAAACGCACATCGATATCGGTCATTGGCCCTCTCCGTGGCGCAGCTCAAGCGCCTGGCATGCCTTGTTAGGCTCATCGCGCTGCCTGTGAGGCCGCGACCTCATGCCAGAGTGCCAAGAGCAAGGCGGCGATGGCAAGCCATGCACACCCAAAGCAAACTAATGTGGATGCTCACCACTCTCATGCCTTGCGTGCCCTAGCAGGCGCTAACAGAGGTCATCATGAAAATTCGTGAACTCGCCCAGCACTGGGAACAGAACGCGGCCGGCACCCTCAGCCGTACCGAACATGTGTTGCACCTTGATCTGGAGTCCGAAGCGCGCCTGGCGGCGCTCATCGACATGTACCCCAAGCGAACCGCCGAAGCGCTACTTGGCGAACTGGTCGGTGCGGCGCTGGAGGAGCTGGAGGCAAGCTTCCCCTATGTCCAGGGACGCCAGGTCATCGCCACCGATGAAGAGGGTGATCCCTTGTACGAAGACGTAGGGCCCACGCCCCGCTTCCTCGCACTTTCGCGTCAGCATTTGCATGCGCTGAACGGGGCGGGGGGAGATGAGAAATGACCGTCGCCCGACCAAGACTTCGGTTGCTGGCCGTAGCGAAAACCGCTTGGGCAGGCAAAAGTTCCGCTGAATTTCAGCTGACCGATTAGTCAGAAAGAGTTACTCGTAATCTGGACTTTTTACTGAACTATTCGAAAATTCTTCCAGTCGGAGCCAATAGCCATCACGCTAAAACCCTGCACACCGGTACTTGTGCGCCATTCAGCTGAAGCGCATGAAAACGGTCCGGGGAATGAGCGATGGACTGCTACGGACATCGTCATTATCAGGAGTGATCCAATGGAGCTGACCACCATGAAAACCCGCACTGTCAAACCTTCATCCACTTACGTGCGCGGGTTCAAGCTGGCCGCGCTGGCCCTGGGCAGTAGCCTGGTCCTGGCTGGCTGTGCAGGCAACCCGCCAACCGAACAGTATGCTGTGACCCAGTCCGCCGTGAACTCTGCCGTCAGCGCAGGCGGCACCGAGTACGCTGCTGTCGAAATGAAAGCAGCTCAGGACAAGTTCAAGCAGGCCGAAATCGCCATGCATGACAAGAAGTACGACGAAGCCAAGCGTCTGGCCGAACAGGCCGAATGGGACGCGCGTCTCGCCGAACGTAAGGCCCAGGCGGCCAAGGCCCAGAAGGCCGTACAGGACGCCCGTCAAGGCGCCCAGGACGTACGTGAGGAAGGCCTGCGCAGCGCTCAATGAGCCCTGCCCTGTCTCCCTTAGCCTTCGCACTCGATCAAAGGATGAACACTATGCGCAAACACGTCATGATTCCCGCCCTCCTTGCCCTGAGCGTCGGTCTCGCTGCCTGCTCGCACGACCCGAACGCCAACCTGGAAGCGGCTCGCACCAACTTCTCTTCCCTGCAGAGCGATCCGCAGGCCAGCAAAGTGGCTGCCCTTGAAACCAAGGACGCCCAGGACTGGCTGAACAAGGCTGACAAAGCCTACATGGACCGCGAAGACGAGCAGAAGGTCGACCAACTGGCCTACCTGACCAACCAGCGTGTTGAAGTGGCCAAGCAGACCATCGCCCTGCGCACTGCTGAAGGCGACCTGAAAAACGCCGCCGCGCTGCGCGCACAGGCCAAGCTGGACGCCCGTGACGCCCAGATCGCCAAGCTGCAGCAAAGCCTGAACGCCAAGCAGACCGAGCGCGGCACCCTGGTAACCTTCGGCGACGTGCTGTTCGACTTCAACAAGGCTGAGCTCAAGAGCAATGCCTACCCGAACATCACCAAGCTGGCTCAGTTCCTTCAGGAAAACCCTGAGCGCAAAGTGATCGTCGAGGGTTACACCGACAGCGTCGGCTCGGCCAGCTACAACCAGTCCCTGTCCGAGCGTCGCGCCGGCAGCGTACGCATGGCACTGGTCCGCGCAGGTGTAGACCCAGCGCGCATCGTTGCCCAGGGCTATGGCAAGGAATATCCTGTAGCGGATAACTCCAGCAACTCGGGCCGCGCCCAGAACCGTCGTGTGGAAGTGACCATTTCCAATGACAACCAGCCAGTTGCACCGCGTTCTTCGATGAAGTAACGCTGCACGGCAGGAACAAGAACCCCGCGCTGGAGCGTCCCTCCAGCGCGGGGTTCTTTTTTGGTGCTACCGGTTAGCCAAGTAGGCCCTATCGCACCTGCTGCGGCGTATCGGCGCCCACGCAGCGTACGGCGCGCTTGCGGCTGTCGACGAGCACGCCACTGAGGCCTTTTTGCTGGGTGTCGAACAGTACCAGCACGCCATCGGCGCACTGGGCTACCTGCGCTGCCGGCTCCAGTGACACCTTGTAGTCTTTGCCCGGTACCGTCTTGAGCATGGTGAAATCCTGCAGCAACAAGGCATCCTCAGGCTTGGCGAAGTGCAGGTAGCCGTAGTACCACAGGGCCCCCACCGTCACGATAATGCTGCCGACTCCTGTCAGGATCAGCGGTATGGCGTTGCGTTCTTCGCTCATTGCGGGTTCTTCTCGTCATAGGCATTGGGCACTTCGGCGAGCCGCCGCAGGCCGGTGAAGTGGCTGGGGTCATCCAGAAAACGCAGCATCACTTCACGCCAGGTAGGGTCGGCGAACGTCTGCACGTGTCCACCTCGGGTCAACTGCAGCACCCGTGGAGGGGGTGCCTGCTGATACAGGCGGATGACGTTGTTCATGGGCACCAGGTCATCATCGATGCTGTGGAAAAAGAGCTTGGGCGGGCTGGTCAGCTGCCCGACGGAGTCGATGGCGCTATCGGCATCGGGCACCAGCCAGGACAACGGCACCTGAAGCGGCCAGGTCATCCACGAGGTGCTCAAGGCGTATCGGCCCACCGCCCGGTAGCTGGCCGGAACGCCGTCGAACACCAGAGCGCTGAAGCGTTCGCGCTGCTCGGGATGGGCGGCCAGGTAGTGGATGGCCATGGCACCGCCCAGGCTCTGCCCCAGCAAGACCAGGGGTTTGCCCTTGACCTGCGGAGACTGGTCGAGCCAGGCCATGGCGGCGGCGATATCCTGATAGACCTCAGGTAGCCGCGGCTTGCCATCGGACAGGCCGTAGCCTCGGTAGTCGATCATCAGCACTTGGTAACCCTGCTCCGGCAACCAGTAGCTGCCGCCCAGGTGACCGGGCAGATTGCCCCCATTACCGTGCAGGTGCAGTACCGTGCCCTTGACCGCCACACCTGGCTTGGCCGGCAGCCACCAGGCATGCAGGCGTACACCGTCGGCGGCGACCAGGGTGACATCGCTGTAGGCGAGCCTGGCGCGCTCTGGCGTGAACGCTTGGCCCCGCTCAGGGTAGAACAGCAAGCCGCTGCACCCGCCCAGCAGCACCAGCACCATGCCCGCCGTCAGCAGGCGGAGCCCGTCAAAGGATATTCGCGTAGTCGGTTTCAATACGGTCCAGGCTCAAGTGGTTGAGGAAGTTGGAAAAGCACATCCAGGCCGACAAGGCGTTCAAGTCGCGGAATTGCTCAGGCAGGTACTTGGGCGGCTCCACCAGGCCCTCCTCGACAAGCTGGCGCAGGGTGCGCATGTCTTCGAGGGTGGTCTTGCCACAGAACAGCAGCGGTATCTGCTCCAGCTTGCCCTTCTTCACGGCCAACTGAATGTAGTTGTAAACCATGATGAAGCCCTTGAGGTAGGACAAGTCCTTGGTGAATGGCAAGCCATTGGGCACCGACCCACGGAATACCCGGCTGGCATTGCTGTAGCTCTGCCCCATGTCGAAGCCCTGCTCCTGGAAGAACCGGTACACCTGCATGAAGTCCGCACCGTCCTCGACCATGTGTATGGCGCGGGTGCGGTTGGTCAGTTTGCGCAGGCGGCTGGGGTAGGAGGCGAAAGCGATGACTTCCATCAGGATGGCCAGGCCTTCCTGGGTCACCGTCGAGGACGGCGGGCCCTTGGCCAGGAACGTGCAGATAGGCTGGTTCAGGCCATTGAGGGTAGTGCCCACGTGCACCAACCCCTCGTGCACTTCCAGGGCCCGTACATCGCGCGCGTTGAACATGGCATCGGCACGCACCTTGATGTAGTCGGCACCGGCGGCGGCATCGGCCACGATACCGTCGGACTCGAACACGCGAATGGTCCCCTCGGCTTCACCGAACACCTTGTTCAACCGGCACTGGAGGATTTCCACCGCCTGCTTGGCCGTCAGGTCCTTCGGCTCGTCCTTGAGGTCACCGCGTCCATCGATGTTGTTCAGGTAGTCCGACAGCATCAGGCCAAGGTCGGCCAGGGTCGGGTCACCGGCATGGAAAACATCGGAGGCAGCGCCGTACAGCTCCTGGGAAATCAGACCGAAATCTTGCGTACCCCTGGCCTCGAGCATGCGCACGACCATGCGGTACTCGCGGCACATGCGTTTCATGATCTGCCCCACGGGGCTGAACTGGCCAAGCTGGCGAATGATGTCACGCTCGATGGCCTGGAACTCCGCCTTCACAGCGCTGGAGTCGAACCCCAGTGAGCGCGCCTGGTAATAGGCACGGTCCACGGCAGGCGGGATCTTGCCCTTGGCCTCGAAGAAGCCGCGACGGATGCCATCGTCCCACTTGACTGCATCGAGCACGCGAATCGGCGTTTGCGCAGCCACGATGCGGTCGGAGAGTGCGCGAATGGTTTGCTGGTACTCGTCCACAAAGAAATCCTTATCGGCCATCAGGCCAAGCCATGTCCCGCTCGTGTCGGCCGACTCAAGTGTCGAGCAGCCGAGGCGAGAGTGCGCCCTTGGCGCATCCGCGAATCACCAGAGACTTGCCCTGTCACTGGCCAGCGCGTTTGAAGCGCACTGCCTCCACGAACAGGTCCGAATTCGCTGGGTCGTTGAGGTAGGCCAGGACACGCGCTGGTGGGCTGTCGACCAGCAGACCCTCGCCGTTGTCCTGCGCCACCTCGGTGCTGTGCCCGCTCAATTCATTGCTGTCCACGGCCTGCTGCACTTGCTGCAGATCGAGGTTATAGACCACCAGCTCCTTGCCATCGACGATATCGAAACCACCGATCACGTAGTTGCCGCCCAGGTCGCCAGGCACTCGCGCCGACAGGTACCAGCGGTTACCCTGCTGGGCCACATTGAATACATAGGTTTGGGCAGATTTGCCCTTGGGTGTGGCCACCGCTTTGTAGGCACCTGCGTCGGCACGCGTGATGACCAGCTTCAGCGGCTCGCCCCAGGCGTTCTTGGTGGTCCAGCTGCCCACCAGCCCCTTGGGGGCCGAGGACTTACCGGGTAGCGGTTCGGAAAAGGTCACCAGACAACCGCCCAGCATCAGGAATGACAGCGTCAACAGCACCACACGCCAGGCTTTCATCAGGTTTCTTCCTCGAAAAGGTCGGGCTCAAGCCGACGCCAGCACCAACTGCAAGTATCGGGTAAGCATCGCCAGCATCGGCCCATCGGCCTGCGCCTCGGCGTGCTTGAGCAGGCCCTGATATTCCATCTGCTCGATAATCGCCGTCAACATCTGTGCATCCTGTTCGGGCTGTCGCGAGCCAACGACCTGCAGCAGTTGGCGCGTACCGTGCAGCAGAATCTGCTCGTGAGCACAGACCAGCTCGGCCAGGCGTGGGCACAGCAGCGCTTCCTGGCGAAACGCCTGCTCGGCCATCATGAAATCGCGGCGGGTGAGCAGTTGGCGCTGCACGTAATCGGCCGTCATGCGCGCCACTTCATCGGCCAGTTTTGCCCGTGCCTGGGGACTGCCGTCACCTTGGGCCAGCAGTTGGCGCAACACTGCTTCGGTGTTGAGCCAGAGCTTGGCCATGTAGGCGGCGCTGCGTTCGACGTACTGGGCGAACGTGTCGGTGAGCAGGTCCTCGATGTCCTTGAAGTAGTAGGTGGTGGCCGACAGCGGCACCCCTGCCTCTGCGGCGACGGCACGGTGTCGCACGCCCCGCACGCCATCGCGCACCACGATGCGCATGGCGGCGTCCAGAATCAGTTGGCGACGCTGCTCACTGCCTTGCCGGGCCGTCTTGCGGCCCTGGTAGCGCACGCTTTCGGCAACGGCAGTGGCGATGCCTGCAGCCCCTTGTTGAGCCATGGCGGTTGTCATGGAGTACCTCATGTACGGTGTCTGGTCGGAGCATGCCCGTTCGCGTCCGATCTGCCCCCAGGCGTTGGAATCGCAGATTGCTTCGCAGGCGCTTGGATCGCGAGCGGGCCGGTAATGACAACATAATGCTTCAGGCAAGAAAAAGCCGCCTGAAAAGGCGGCTTTTTCGACTTCACTCAGCCCTGCGGACGCATGTGCGGGAACAGGATCACATCGCGGATCGATGGCGAGTTGGTCAGCAGCATCACCAGGCGGTCGATGCCGATGCCCTCGCCCGCCGTTGGCGGCATGCCGTATTCCAGCGCGCGCACGAAGTCGGCGTCGTAATGCATGGCCTCGTCGTCACCGGCATCCTTCTCGGCCACCTGGGCCAGGAAGCGCTCGGCCTGGTCTTCGGCATCGTTGAGCTCGGAGTAGGCGTTGGCGATTTCGCGCCCGCCGATGAACAGTTCGAAACGGTCGGTCACCGCAGGGTTCTCGTCGTTGCGACGGGCCAGCGGCGAGACCTCGAACGGGTACTCGGTGATGAAGTGCGGCTGCTCCAGCTTGTGCTCGACCAGCTCTTCGAAAATCATCACCTGCAGCTTGCCCAGGCCTTCATGGCCCAGCACCTTCGCACCGGCCTTGCGAGCGATGTCGCGGGCGCGGTCGACATCCTGCAGATCGGCAGCGGTGAGCTCCGGGTTGTACTTGAGGATCGAGTCGAACACCGACAGGCGCACGAAGGGCTCGCCGAAGTGGAAGACCTTGTCACCGTACGGCACATCGGTAGATCCCAGCACCAGCTGCGCCAGCTCGCGGAACAGTTCCTCGGTGAGGTCCATGTTGTCGCGGTAGTCGGCGTAGGCCTGGTAGAACTCGAGCATGGTGAACTCGGGGTTGTGGCGCGTCGAAACCCCTTCGTTGCGGAAGTTGCGGTTGATTTCGAAGACCTTCTCGAAACCACCGACGACCAGACGCTTGAGGTACAGCTCAGGCGCGATACGCAGGAACATGGCCATGTCCAGCGCATTGTGGTGGGTTTCGAACGGCTTGGCCGCTGCACCGCCCGGGATGGTCTGCAGCATCGGCGTCTCGACTTCGAGGAAGTCGCGCTCGATGAGGAACTTGCGAATGTGCGAGATGACCTGGGAGCGCACGCGGAAGGTGTGGCGTGTCTCTTCGTTGACCATCAGGTCGACGTAGCGCTGGCGGTAGCGCTGCTCGGTGTCGGTCAGGCCGTGGTGTTTGTCGGGCAGCGGACGCAGCGACTTGGTCAGCAGGCGCACCTGGGTCATTTCGACGTACAGGTCACCCTTGCCCGAGCGAGCCAGGGTGCCCTCGGCGCTGATGATGTCGCCCAGGTCCCAGGTCTTGACCGCAGCCAGGGTTTCTTCGGGCAGGGTCTTGCGGTTGACGTAGACCTGGATGCGGCCGGTCATGTCCTGGATGACCATGAACGAGCCACGGTTGAGCATGATGCGGCCCGCCACCTTGACCGGGATCGCGGCTGCTTCCAGCTCTTCCTTGGTCTTGTCCGCGTACTGTTTCTGCAGGTCGTTGCAGTAGCTGTCGCGACGGAAGTCGTTGGGGAAGGCATTGCCCTTGGCGCGTTCTGCTGCAAGCTTTTCCTTACGCAGGGCGATCAGGGCGTTTTCTTCCTGTTGCAGGTCTTGCGATTCGGTCTTCAGGTCGCTCATGTCGTCTTTGTTTCCATCAGGTATTCGTTGCCCTTGGCGGGCAGGGCGCGCGCTACCGGCACGAGGCCGGTGGCGCGGCGATAGGGTGTGGCTTACAGCCCCTGTTTGAGGCTCGCTTCCAGGTACTGGTCAAGGTCACCGTCCAGCACTTTCTGGCAGTCGCTGCGTTCCACGCCGGTACGCAGGTCCTTGATGCGCGAGTCGTCCAGCACGTACGAGCGGATCTGGTGGCCCCAGCCAATGTCCGACTTGCTGTCTTCCAGCGCCTGCGAGGCCGCATTGCGTTTCTGCATCTCCAGCTCGTACAACTTGGCCCGCAGCATTTTCATGGCGGTGTCCTTGTTGGCATGCTGGGAGCGTTCGTTCTGGCACGCCACCACGGTGTTGGTCGGCACGTGGGTGATACGCACTGCCGAGTCGGTGGTGTTCACGTGCTGGCCGCCGGCGCCCGAGGAGCGGTAGGTGTCGATGCGCAGGTCCGACGGGTTGATCTCGATTTCGACCTTGTCGTCGATTTCGGGCGAGACGAACACGGCCGAGAACGAGGTGTGGCGGCGGGCGCCGGAGTCGAACGGGCTCTTGCGCACCAGGCGGTGCACGCCGATCTCGGTGCGCAGCCAGCCGAAGGCATATTCGCCCTTGATGTGCACGGTGGCGCCCTTGATGCCAGCCACTTCGCCCTCGGAGAGTTCGATGATGGTGGCGTCGAAACCACGCTTGTCGGCCCAGCGCAGGTACATGCGCAACAGAATGTTGGCCCAGTCCTGCGCCTCGGTCCCGCCGGAGCCGGCCTGGATGTCGAGGTAGGCGTTGTTCATGTCCATCTCGCCGCTGAACATGCGACGGAACTCGAGCTGGGCCAGGTTTTCTTCAAGGCCATGCAGTTCGGTCACGACGTCGCCGACAGCGCCCTCGTCGCCCTCTTCGACGGCCATGTCCAGCAGGTCCTTGCAATCGGCCAGGCCGTTGGACAGCTTGTCCAGCGTCTCGACGACCTGCGCCAGCATGGACCGCTCACGGCCCAGGGCCTGGGCGTACTCGGGCTTGTTCCAGACGTTGGGGTCTTCCAGCTCGCGATTGACTTCGATCAGGCGGTCATGCTTGAGATCGTAGTCAAAGATACCCCCGAATGGACTGGGAGCGGTCGGAGAGGTCCTTGATGGTGTTCAGGATCGGTTGGATTTCCATGGGCAGGCTACTCGTGCGAATTCGGTGAAAAGCCTGCGAGTATAACCGAGTCGGCCGCGTGGCGGCAGACCCGCCTGGCAGGCATCGACAACCAGCCGCCGGGTGCAGCCGCTCGAAAGGAGCACCCCTCGCCCAGCGCGCTAGGCGACACCCACCTGGTTGCGGCCACCGTTCTTGGCCTGGTACAGCCCTTTGTCCGCCGCCGAGATCAATTGCCGACAGAGGCTGCCGATAGCGGGAACCTGCGTGGCCAGGCCCACGCTGACGGTCAGGTACGCTCCGGCAGCCGGTGCCGTGTGCTCGATCGCCAGGCCCAGCACGCTCTGGCGCAGTTTCTCGGCAACCAGCCTGGCGCCACCTGGGGAGGTGTTGGGCAACACCAGGGCGAACTCCTCGCCGCCGTAGCGGGCCGGAAGGTCGCTAGGCCGCGAGCACGAGCCACGGATGGCTTCTGCCACGCGCCGCAGCGCTTCGTCTCCGGCCAGGTGGCCAAAGGTGTCGTTGTAGGCCTTGAAATAATCGACGTCGATCATCAACAGCGACAACTGTTGCTGCTCGCGCATCGCCCGTCGCCACTCAAGCTCCAGGTACTCATCGAAATGGCGTCGATTGGACAGGCCCGTCAAGCCATCGGAGTTCATCAGCCGTTGCAGCATCAGGTTCGAATCGAGCAACTGCTGCTGGCTGACCCGCAGGGCGCGGTAAGCTTCGTCGCGCTGCAACAAGGTCAGGTAGGAACGCGAGTGATAGCGAATGCGCGCCACCAGCTCGATGGTGTCGGGCAGTTTGACCAGGTAATCGTTGGCCCCGGCCGCGAACGCGGCGCGCTTGACCAGCGGTTCTTCCTTGGTCGACAGCACGATGATCGGGATGTCCTGGGTGGCCGGGTTGCTGCGGTACTCACGCACCAGCGTCAGGCCATCGAGCCCGGGCATGATCAGGTCCTGCAGGATCACCGTGGGCTTGATGCGCATGGCCTGCTGCACCGCCTGGTGCGGGTCGGCGCAAAAATGAAAATCGATGTTGTCCTCATGGGCCAGGCCCCGCCGCACGGCTTCCCCGATCATGGCCTGATCGTCGACCAGCAGCACCATCGCCGAATTTTCATCGGCGGCGGCGAACCCTTCGATGGGGAGCTCATTCATGGCTGTTCACCTGAACACTGCCGGCCGGGCGGCATGATTCGTTACGCTTCATCATTGTGAAAAAATTTCCGTCAGACGCCCGGCTATGCCTTCAAGCGGGCGGATTTCCACTGCGGCATCGATCGCCGCAGCAGCCTTGGGCATGCCATAGACAGCACTGCTGGCCTGGTCCTGGGCAATGGTCAGAAAACCCCGTTGGCGCATCATCTTGAGCCCCTGTGCTCCGTCACGCCCCATGCCGGTGAGCAATACCCCCACTGCCTCGCCTGACCAGTAGCGCGCCACGCTTTCGAAGAAAACGTCGATGGAGGGGCGGTAGATTTCATTGACCGGTTCGGCAGTGTAGGCCAGTTGCCCGTTCTGTAGCAGGCGCAGATGGTGGTTGGTTCCGGCCAGCAGCACCTGGCCAGGTTGCGGTGGCTCGCCTTCGCGCGCCAGGCGCACCGGCAGCCCGGCCGCACTGCTGAGCCATTCGGCCATGCCGGCGGCAAAGACCTGATCCACATGCTGGACCAGCACGATCGCGGCCGGGAACCCGGCTGGCACTCTTTTGAGCAGTATTTCCAGGGCCGCCGGACCACCTGCCGAGGAACCGATGGCCACCAACCCTCGTCGCTGGCTCGCTTCACGCAGCGGTGCGGCAACCGGCCTGGGCGTCGGCGGGCGCTGCTGTCCAATCAGCCAGCTGATGTTGAGAATCTTGCGCAGCAATGGCGCGGCGGCTTCGCGGGCGTCGCCCGCACCCAGCGCCGGTGTGTCGACCACATCCAGTGCACCATGCCCCATGGCTTCGAATACCCGGTGCACATTCTGCTTGCGATCGACCGTAACGATGACGATGGCGCACGGGGTGTCGGCCATGATCCGGCGAGTCGCTTCCACGCCATCCATCACCGGCATGATCAAGTCCATCAGGATCAGGTCCGGTTGCTGCTCCTGACAGCGTTGCACGGCTTCGGCGCCGTTGCTGGCCACCCACACCACCTCATGGGCAGGTTCCAGCGCGACGGCACGGCGCAAGGCCTCCACTGCCAAGGGCATGTCATTGACGATGGCGATCTTCATCCGTGAGCACCTCCGATCAGTTCGACTACAGCATCCAGCAACGCATCGTCGTGGAAACTGGCTTTAGCCAAATAGTAGTCGGCCCCGGCATCCAGGCCGCGCCGTCGGTCTTCCTCCCGGTCCTTGTAGGAAACCACCATGACGGGCAGCGATTGCAAGCGTTGGTCACGGCGCACCAGGATGACCAACTCGATGCCGTCCATGCGCGGCATGTCGATGTCGGTGATCAGCAAGTCGAAATCGTCGCCGCGCAGAGCGTTCCAGCCATCCATGCCATCGACCGCCACCGCGACGTCATAGCCGCGATTGCCCAGCAGCTTGCGCTGCAGCTCACGCACGGTCAGCGAGTCGTCGACCACCAGGATGCGTTTGCGCGCCAGGCCAGAGGCGCCGGCACCGCCGCGCTCGACGCGCTCGAGCGTACCGGTGCTGAGCAGTTTGTCGACCGAGCGCAGAATGTCCTCCACATCGACGATCAGCACCACCGAGCCGTCGTCCAGCAGCGCCCCTGAAGAAATGTCCTGCACTTTGCCCAGACGCGGATCGAGCGGCATCACCACCAGCACCCGCTCGCCGATCAGCCGCTCGACCGCCACGCCATACAAGCGCTCGCGCTCGCGGATGACCACGACCCGCAGGCTGTTCTGATCGGTTTGCCCGGCCGGCCGGTGCAGCAACTGGCTGGCGGCTACCAGGCCGATGTGCTGGCCGTCATGCCAGAAGTGCTGCCGCCCTTCTATCTGCACGATGTCGTTGGCGTCCACCGCCAGGGTGTGTTCGATATGCGCCAGAGGGAAGGCATAGGCCTCCCCGCCGACTTCCACGACGAGGCTGCGCACGACCGACAAGGTTTGCGGTACCTGCAGGTGGAAGCGGCACCCCAACCCAGGCGTCTGGGTCAATTCGATTGCCCCGCGCAATTCGCGGATCATGTGCTGCACGGCGTCAAGCCCCACACCCCGCCCGGACACTTCGGTCACCGTATCCCGCAGACTGAAACCCGGCAGGAAGAGGAAGGTGAGCAATTCATCGTCACTCATGCGCTCGACGGTTTCGGCCGGAGACAGGGCACGTTCCACGATGCTGGCACGCAGGCGATCCAGGTCCACGCCGGCACCGTCGTCCATCAGCTCAAGGCTCAGCATCCCGGCGTGGTGCGAGACGCGCAGGCGGATCAGCCCTTCTTCGGGCTTGCCCGCCAACAGCCGCCTGTCTGGCAGTTCGATGCCATGATCGACCGCGTTACGCAGCAAGTGGGTCAGCGGCGCTTCGAGTTTTTCCAGGACGTCACGATCGACCTGGGTTTTCTCCCCTTCGATGATCAGGCGCACCGGTTTGCCCAGGGCGCGGCCCAAGTCGCGCACCATGCGGCTCTGCCCGGCCAGCACATCGGCAAATGGTCGCATGCGACAGGCCAGGGCGGTGTCGTAGAGCAGTTGTGCACGCTGGCTGGCCTGCCAGCCGAACTCGTCCAGGTCGGCCGCTTGCTGACGCAGGATCTGCTGGGTTTCGGCCAACAAGCGTTGGGTCTGGGCCAAGGCCTCGAGCACCTCGCCACCCTGGCCGCTGTCTTCGAGTTGCAGGCGCAGCCCATCGAGCGCCTGCATGCCCTGGCCATGCATGCGCTTGAGACGCTGCAAGGTGGCCAGGTAGGGCTTGAGACGCTGGGTTTCCACCAAGGACTTGCTGGACAGGTCGAGCAGGCTGTTGAGCCTGTCGGCGGTCACCCGCAGCACCCGCTCGCCCCCCTCTACTGTGCGCTTGCCGGCCTTGCGACGCGGCGCAGGCTCAGCATCGTCTGGCGGCTCAGACGCTGGTACAGGCGCCGCCGCCGGTGCCTGGCTCGCCACCGGCGGCGGCGCCATCGGTGCACCGGCCTGTGCGGGAACGGCAGGTGCTGCGCTCGGCCCCCCGGGCTCCAATACGGCGGCCATCAGCACCAGGAAGCCGGGCACATCGTCCTGGGCGGCGGTGTCGCCAGGTGTGGCAATGCGCATCAACAGGTCGGTGCCCTGCAGCAGCGCGTCGATATGCTCCGCGCTCAGGCGCAGGCGACCTTCCTGGGCTGCCACCAGGCAGTCCTCCATCACGTGCGCAACGGTGACACCGGCATCCACCCCAACGATGCGTGCAGCCCCTTTGAGGGAATGGGCCGCGCGCATGCAGGCTTCTAGCTGGTCGGCCTGCGTGGGGTTGCGCTCAAGGGCCAGCAGCCCGGCGTTGAGCACCTGCGTCTGGGCCTCGGCTTCAAGGCTGAACAGTTCGAGCAACGAGGCGTCGCGCATTTGCTCAGGTGTCATGACAGGCTCCGCTGTACGGCAGACAACAGCTGTTGTTCATCCAGCACACGCACGCTGCGCCCGCGCCATTGCAGCACCGCTGCCGTGAAGCGCATGGCGTCGTGAGCAGGGTCCATGGGCCGATCAAGCCGATGAATGCCGTCGATTTCCTCGACGGCCATGACCACCGGGCCACCCTCGGCCGCCAGGATCAGCATGCGCGGCAAGCCACGAGTGCTGCGCTGTTCAGTCACGCTGCCAGGCGTACCCAGCAGCTCCTGCAACGACAGGCACGGCACCAAGGCACCGCGTACATTGGCAACGCCCAACAGCACGCGCGAGCGCTGATGGGGTAGCGAATGCACGGCCTGCAAGGGCGCGATCTCGGCCAGGCATGCGGTAGGCAACGCCAGCCACTCCTCCCCCAGGCGGAACAACAGCATCGAGCGCCCTGTACAGGCCTGCTCGACTGGCTCCAAGTCCGGCTGGGCATCGGTGTCCTGCACCAGTGCATAGCGGTCCAGCAGACGCGTGGCAGCGGCGGCGTACACCTCGCAGTTGCGGCAATGGACATGACGCTCAAGCAGCGGGCACTGCTTGTTGCCATGCACACCGATGCGATTCCAGCAGTCGTCGATGCGCACATCGGTTTCGGCGAGCAGGTCGGTCACAGCCTCATCGTTCATCGGTCAGCCTCCCGACCGGCACGCATGGCACGGCTCTGCAAACGCAGGGCCCCGGCCTGGTCACCTTGGGCCTGCAACAGCGCGGCCAGGTGAACGAGCGCTTCTGGGTGCTGCGGCTCAAGGTACAGCGCCTTGCGGTAGTGAACCTGTGCTTGTTGCAAATCACCTTCGGTGTCGCTGAGCAGGCCCAACCAGTAGTACACCTGGGCCGACGGCGGGTACTGGCGAAGGTAGCGCTGGCAGGCATCACGCGCCTGCTGGCTATTGCCGGCATTGGCATGCTCGGCAATGCTTGCCAGCAATTCGTGGGGGCCGGTCCGGGGGGCTTCGACGGTCTGCCGGTCAGGCACAGGCCCAAGGGACCCGCGCAAGCGCGGCACCGGGGCGCTGGCCGAGCGGTAGCCGGTCAACGGCTTGATGGGGTCGCGTTGAATCGGCACGGCCGGCGCCGGGCGTTGCTGGGTCACATCGTCCTGGCGGACATAGGCAAACGACTGGGCAATACCCACCGGGCGCATGCCAAGGCGAGCCAGCAGGCTGCCTTCGGCAGGCCCGATGAACAGCACGCCTTGAGGATGAAGCAGGCGCTTGAGGGTTTCGAACACCCGTTGCTGAGTAGGCACATCGAAATAGATGAGCAGGTTGCGGCAGAACACGAAGTCGTAGAGGCCCTCCCGGTTGGCCAATGCCGGATCGAGGACATTGCCCACCTGCAGGGTCACTTGCTGGCGCACACGGTCATGCACGCGATGGCCTTCGTCAGCGACATCGAAATAACGTTCGCGAAATCCCAGGTCATCGCCACGAAACGCATTGCGCCCGTAGAGACCCTGGCTGGCCTTGGCCACGGACGCAGGGCTGATATCCATACCGTCGATCAGGAAGGATGCCGGGGGAATGCCGGCATCGAGCAGCGCCATCGCCAGTGAATAGGGCTCCTCCCCTGTCGAACAGGGCAGGCTGAGCAAGCGCAGAGGGCGAGCGGCGGCCAATTTGGCCAGGCGTTTGTGCGCCAGGCCTGTCAGCGCAGTGAAGGACTCGCGGTACCGGAAGAACCAGGTCTCCGGCACGATCACCGCTTCGATCAGCGCCTGCTGCTCGGCCAGCGATTGCTGCAGGCGCACCCAGTAGTCGTCCAGGCCGCTGGCACCCAGTGCCGCGCTGCGCTGACGCAGGGCACGCTCGACCATCGACGCGCCTACCGATTCGACATCCAAACCTATGCGCTCACGCAGAAAATGAAAGAAATGCCGTTCGTTCATGTGCAGGTCCCGCCCTGTGGGTCAGGGTACAGCACTCGGTGCACGGCCTCGGGCAACACCTGGTCGACCTCGATGCGCTGCACCAGACCCAGGGCATCCTGGCGGACCGGCCCCAGGTAAGGTGCGGGGTCATTGTTTACGCCATAGGGTTTGAATTCATCAGCACGGCAGCGCAGGGTTTCAGTGGCATGCTCCAGAATCAGGCCCAGTTGCAGTGCGCTGCGATAGCGCACCAGCACCAGGCGGGTACTGGTACGCTGCAACGCCGGCCGCCCCACGCACAGGGCAGCCAAATCCACCACCGGCACCAACTGCCCCCGGTAGGCAAGAATGCCCGCCACCCAGTGCGGCGCTTGCAGCACTGGCTTGAGGGGCTGACGGGGCAGCACCTTGATCACGTCCTGCACAGACAGGGCAAAACGCTGGTCACCCAGGTGAAACTGCAGGTACAGCGCACCGTTGTCGTGGCCTGCCGGCACGGCGCGCGGTTGCATGTCGATCATCGCCTTCAGACTTTGAAGCGCGACACGCCGCCGCGCAGGCCGGCGGCGACCTGGCTCAGCTCGTCGATGGCAAAACTGGCCTGGCGCAGCGACTCCACGGTCTGGGTACTGGCGTCGCTCAGTTGCGCCAGCGCCTGGTTGATCTGCTCGGCACCGGTGGCCTGGGCCTGCATGCCTTCGTTGACCATCAGTACACGCGGCGCCAGTGCCTGGACCTGATGAATGATCTGGCTCAGTTGCTCACCGACCTGCTGAACCTCGAACATGCCGCGGCGCACCTCTTCGGAAAACTTGTCCATGCCCATGACCCCGGCCGACACGGCCGACTGGATCTCGCGCACCATCTGCTCGATGTCATAGGTCGCCACCGCCGTCTGGTCAGCCAGGCGGCGCACTTCGGTGGCCACCACGGCAAAACCGCGGCCGTATTCCCCGGCCTTCTCGGCTTCGATGGCCGCGTTGAGCGACAGCAGGTTGGTCTGGTCGGCCACCTTGACGATGGTGACGACCATCTGGGTGATGTTGCTGGCCTTCTCGTTGAGGATGCCCAGCTTGGCGTTGACCAGATCGGCCGCACCCATGACCTGGTGCATGGTTTCTTCCATGCGCGCCAGCCCTTGCTGGCCGGAGCCGGCCAGGCTCGACGCCTGATCGGCGGCCGAGGTGACTTCGGTCATGGTGCGCACCAGGTCGCGGGAAGTGGCGGCGATTTCACGCGAGGTGGCACCGATTTCGGTCGTGGTGGCGGCCGTCTCGGTGGCGGTGGCCTGCTGCTGCTTGGAGGTGGCCGCGATTTCCGTCACCGAGGTGGTGACCTGCACCGACGAGCGCTGCGCCTGCGCCACCAGATTGGCCAACGCCTCGGCCATTTCATTGAAGCCGCCCTGAACCGCGCCGAACTCGTCCTGGCGATCCAGGTTCAGGCGCATGCTCAGGTCACCCGAGCGAAGCCTGTCCAGCGCAGTCACGATGAGGCTCATGGGCGAGGTGATGGCGCGCAGCAGCAGCAAGCCACAAATACCGGCGGCCACGATGGCCAGCAACAGTGACACAACCATGCTGCCCTTGGCCGTGTTCACCGCGCTGACGATTTCTCGGGTGGCCGCGTCGGCGGACAGGCGATTCTGTTCGATCACCTCGTTCAGGTGCTTGCGCCCTTCGACCCAGGTGGGGGTCAGCACTTGGGAGATCAAACGCTGGGCTTCGGCATAATTGCGTTCGCGATACGCACTGAGCACCTGGTTGACGTTCTGCATGTAGGCTTGTTCCAGCTTCACGAAGGCGTCGAAGCGGGCCTGGTCCTCGCCATCGCGAATGGTGGTCTGGTAACTGGCCATGTGTTGCTTGAGCCGGTCTTCGAAACTCTTGAAGAGTTCCATGTCGGCCGAGCTGATCTCGCGCCGGTCAGAAAGCCCGACCAACTGTTGGCTGGTGACGTAACTGTCCACCCATGCGCTGCGGATCATCGAGCTGTAGTAGACCCCTGGAATGCTGTCGGCCCCAACTTCCTGCTCGGCAGATTCGATGGTCACCAAGCGCGAATAGGCCGCCACGATCATCAGCAGCATGATGGCGATGATCACGGCGAAACTTGCCAGGATCCGTTGGCGCAACGTCCAGTTCTTCACATTCAGCCCTCAGGGATTCACTACGAGCAGGAAAAATCGCCGAAGTATAGCCCAGGCGTCCTACAGAATTGCGTGTCATGTTCTGACAGAACGCCCAGACAACGCAGTGACCCTCCCGATCAGGCCAAAACTGCACGCGCGGCTCAGACCTGCCGCGCCTGCTTTTCCAGCTCATCGCGCAACCCTTGGGCCAACCCCAGCTGGCGCGCCAGTTCGTCCAGATAAGCACGTTCCATGTAGTTTTCCTGATCGACCATTATCACGCTGGCCAGGTACATCTCGGCAGCGATTTCCGGCGTCTGGGCCGCCCGGGCCACCTCGGCCGGGTCCAGCGGCTTGTCGAGCTCCGCATGCAGCCACTGCTGCACTTCACGGTCACCGTCCAGGCGGGTGAACTCCCCCTCGATCAGCGCGCGTTCGCGCTCATCCACATGACCATCGGCCTTGGCCGCAGCGACCAGTGCACGCAGCACCGCCTGGCTGTGCTGCTCCACCTGGGCCGCAGGTACGCGGTCTACCGTCTGGGGCTCTGGGGTGGGGGTCTGTTGGTTGGCCTGCTGGGCCTGCCAGTTGCCATAGGCCTTGTAGGCAAGCACGCCAAGCGCGGCGAGCCCCCCGTAGGTAAGCGCCTTGCCACCAAACTTGCGGGCTTTCTTGCTGCCGAGTAACACGCCCAGCGCACCGCCGCCAAGCAGGCCACCACCTGCGCCTGACAGCAACCCGCCGAGCCCGCCGGCGCCTGCACCCGTCTTGGCCCCGCCTGCCTGCTTTTCTAGCAGTTGCTGGCCGGATTTGAGCAATTGATCAAGCAAACCCCGGGTATTCATCATGCGCATCTCCACATCATGGAAGTCAGCAGCCAGATTAAGACTTGCCCCACAACACGGCACAGAGGATTTGCTTCCAGATGTTGCATCGCCGGAGGCGGCTTGCCGGTGCCTGCACACCCGCCGCCGGCATCCACGTCCTTTCAGTCGCGCAGGTCCGATTCGTGAATTGGGCTCGACCGGCTGGTGGCCCGCTGGTATTGCGCCGGCCAGGTGGCCTGGTGCCCGCCCAGGTCGTCGTCTGCATGCAACGGCCAGTACGGGTCGCGCAGCAGCTCCCGGGCCAGGAAAATCAAGTCGGCCTGGCCTGTGCGCAGGATGTGCTCGGCCTGGGCAGGCTCGGTGATCATGCCCACGGTGCCCGTGGCCATCTCCGACTCCTTGCGCACGCGCTCGGCAAAGCGGGTCTGGTAGCCAGGGCCGGTCGGAATCTCGGCATTGCTGGACGTGCCACCTGAAGACACATCGATCAGATCCACGCCAAGCACACGCAGGCGCCGGGCCAGCTCGACGGTTTCGTCCGGGTTCCAGCCGTCTTCCACCCAGTCGGTGGCCGACACCCGCACGAACAATGGCAACTCGGCCGGCCAGACTGCGCGAACCGCTTCGACCACCTGCAAGGTCAGGCGGATGCGGTTCTCGAAGCAGCTGCCGTATTCATCCTGACGCTGATTGCTCAACGGCGACAGGAACTGGTGCAACAGGTAACCGTGGGCAGCGTGCACCTCGACCACTTTGAAGCCCGCGTCCAGCGCGCGCCTGGCCGAGGCGACAAAGGCCTGCACCACGTCCTGGATCTGCGCATGGGTCAGCTCACTGGGCACGGTGTGCTCAGGATCGAACGCGATCTTCGACGGCCCGACCGGCTGCCAGCCGCCCTCCTCCAATGTGACGCTGCCATGCTTGCCCAGCCAAGGGCGGTAGGTGCTGGCCTTGCGCCCGGCATGGGCGAGCTGGATACCCGGGATGGACCCTTGAGCGGTGATGAAACGGGTGATGCGCTGCAAGGGGGCGATCTGCGCGTCCTCCCACAGGCCGAGGTCTTCAGCGGTGATGCGCCCGTCGGCCGTGACCGCCACGGCCTCGGTGACGACCAGGCCCGCACCGCCGACAGCGCGACTGCCCAGGTGCACCAGGTGCCAGTCGTTGGCCAGGCCATCGACCGAGGAATACTGGCACATCGGTGATACGGCGATACGGTTCGGCAGGGTCAGCTGACGCAGGGTGTAAGGCTCGAGCAGCATGCTCATGAGGGCACCTCCCAATGGCTGCAAAGTGATCCGGCCGGGCACTCGTTCACACATTCCTGGCCCGGTACCGGTCTGTGTTCAGACTAGACCAGATTGGGTAGGGGGAAGGTTCCATGGGATTTGGCAGTGATGCCCTGGGCGCTGTGTGAAAAGCCTCGATACGCGGTGAGGCTGGGTTAAATACAGCCAGGCCTCTTCTCGAAACGTTTCACACAGATCCTGGCTCAGCGCGGCTCCATGTGGGCGATCATCAGTTGCACGCTTTCATTGCCGCGGAACTCGTTCACATCCAGCTTGTAGGCCAGCTCCACCCAGCGCACGGTCGGGTTGGGCCAAACCTCGCGGTCGATACCGAAGGCGATGCCGTCCAGGCGCACCGTGCCGCACTCGCTTTTGAGCACGACTTTCAGATGGCGCTCACCCACCACGCGCTGCTCGACCAGCTGGAACACACCGTGGAACAGCGGCTCCGGAAAATGTTGCCCCCAAGGCCCGGCTTGACGCAGCGCCTTGGCCAGGTCCAGGTGGAATTCCTCCACCGCCAGACTGCCATCAGACAGCAGTCGCCCGGTGAGGTCGTCCTCGCACAGTTGGCGGCGGACCTCCTGGTCGAAGGCCTCGGCGAACGCGGGATAGTTGGCTTCGGGCAGGGACAGCCCCGCCGCCATGGCATGGCCGCCGAACTTGCTGATCAGCTGCGGATGGCGCGCGGCCACCGCATCGAGCGCGTCGCGGATGTGAAACCCCGGCACGGAGCGCGCAGAGCCCTTGAGCATGCCGTCACCGGCATCGGCGAAAGCGATGGTTGGGCGGTGATACCGTTCCTTGAGGCGAGAAGCCAGGATGCCAATGACGCCCTGGTGCCACTCTGCATCGAACAGGCACAGGCCATAGGGCATCGATTCGTCCGGCAAGTCCCGCAACTGGGCCAGTGCTTCACGCTGCATGCCCTGTTCGATGGACTTGCGGTCCTGGTTCAGGCCATCCAGTTGCTGAGCCATGTCCAACGCCAGGGCATAATCCTCGCAGAGCAGGCACTCGATACCCAGGCTCATGTCGTCCAGGCGCCCGGCGGCGTTCAGCCGCGGGCCCAGAATGAAACCCAAGTCGGTGGAGGTGATGCGCCGGTGGTCGCGCTTGGCTACCTCCAGAATTGCCTTGAGGCCAGGCCGGGCGCGCCCGGCACGAATGCGCTCCAGGCCCTGATGCACCAGGATGCGATTGTTCGCGTCCAGCGGCACCACGTCAGCTACGCTGCCCAAGGCAACCAGGTCCAGCAGTTCGCCAATGTTCGGCTGCGGCCGGGTGTCGTAGCGGCCCAGGCTGCGTAAGCGCGCGCGCAGGGCCATGAGAACGTAAAAAATCACCCCGACGCCTGCCAGCGACTTGCTCGGAAACGGGCAGCCTGGCTGGTTGGGGTTGATGATGGCATCGGCGTCCGGCAGCGCCTCGCCAGGCAAGTGGTGGTCGGTCACCAGGACCTTGAGGCCAGCCGCCTTCGCCGCCGCGACGCCGTCGACGCTGGAAATCCCGTTGTCGACCGTGACCAGCAGCTGCGGTTGGCGCTGCAATGCCACTTCGACGATTTCCGGCGTGAGGCCGTACCCGTATTCGAAGCGGTTGGGTACCAGGTAGTCCACGTGGGCCGCACCGAGCAGGCGCAAACCCAGCACGCCGACGGTACTGGCCGTGGCGCCATCGGCATCGAAGTCACCGACGATCAGAATGCGCTGGCCTTGGTCGATGGCCTGCACCAGCAGGTCGACGCCCGCGTCCATGCCCTTGAGCTGCTGGTAGGGCAGCAGGCGCGCCAGGCTCTTGTCCAGCTCGGCCTCGCTTAGCACGCCACGGGCGGCGTACAGGCGCGTCAGCAAGGGTGGCAGGTTGCCAAGAAACGGCAGGGTCGGGGGCAGCGGGCGAGATTCGATACGCATGGGATGGTTCAGCCACGCTCCCCCAGCAGCCACTGCAATTGCACTTCGTGCTGGCCACGGTCATCGGTCACGAACACCGTGCCTTCGCTGATCATCACATCCCATTTGATGCTGCGGGGCATGTCGGTGGCCAGGGTCTCGAGCACCTCCTGAGGCACGGCCGCGATGCTGAGGTTCTTGAGGTTCTTCACCGCGCTCACCACCTTGCCTTCCCACACACGCAGACTACCGTAGGCCAGCAGGCTGGTGCGTTCGGTACGGCGAGAGCACCAGGTCAGGCGATCGGCATCTGGCTGGCCTACTTCGATCCAGTGCAACACGCGGTCGTCCAGGCTCTTTTCCCAGAGCGCCGGCTCATCGACGTCCGACAGCCCCCGGCCGAATGTCAGGTTTTCGTTGTACCACAGCGCATAGGCCAACAGACGAACCGCCATACGCTCCTCGGTTTCCGACGGGTGCCGCGCGATGGTCTGCTTGACGTTCTCGTAGACATTGCGGTCGAGGTCGGTCAGGTTCAGTTCGAATTTGTAGGTGGTGGACGGCTGGGCCATGGTCGGGGTGCTTCTTGCCTGAAGAAAAGTCGCACAGTCTAACCGATCCAGTCCACGGTTGCGCCGCGGCAGTATCTGCCGCATCGCAGCTGTGATAAAAACACCGCTCTTCATAGCTGCCACGGATGCCCCATGTCGACGTCAAGCAAACCCCTCGCCGGCCTTAAAGTGGTCGAGCTCGGCACCTTGATCGCCGGGCCATTCGCATCGCGCATCTGCGCCGAATTCGGCGCCGAGGTGGTCAAGGTGGAATCGCCCGACGGCGGCGACCCGTTGCGCAAGTGGCGCAAGCTTTACGAGGGCACCTCGCTGTGGTGGTTCGTGCAGGCGCGCAACAAGCGCTCGCTCACCCTCAATCTCAAGCACCCCGACGGGCGCGACGTCCTGCGCAAACTGCTGGCCGAGGCGGACATCCTGATCGAAAACTTCCGTCCGGGCGTGCTCGAGAAGCTCGGTTTTGGCTGGGACGTGCTCCATGCGCTCAACCCACGGCTGGTCATGGTGCGCCTGTCAGGCTTCGGCCAGACCGGGCCCATGAAGGAGCAACCAGGCTTTGGCGCGGTGGGCGAGTCCATGGGTGGCTTGCGTTACATCACTGGGTTCGAGGATCGCCCGCCCGTGCGCACCGGTATTTCCATCGGCGACTCCATTGCGGCGTTGTGGGCGGTGATCGGCGCACTGATGGCCCTGCGTCATCGCGAGGTCAACGGGGGTTTGGGCCAGGTGGTCGACGTGGCGCTGTACGAGGCCATCTTCGCCATGATGGAGAGCATGGTGCCGGAGTTCGACGTCTTCGGTTTCATCCGCGAGCGCACGGGCAACATCATGCCGGGCATCACGCCCTCCTCCATCCATACCAGCGCAGACGGCAAGCATGTACAGATCGGCGCCAATGGCGATGCCATCTTCAGGCGCCTGATGTTGACCATCGGCCGTAGCGACCTGGCCGAGGACCCGAGCCTGGCCACCAATGACGGGCGAGACCTGCGCCGCGATGAGCTGTACGGGGTCATCGATCGCTGGGCCAACGGATTGCCACTGGAGCAGCTTATGCAGGCCCTGACCGCAGCCGAGGTGCCGGCCAGCCGCATTTACTCGGCCGAAGACATGTTCAGCGACTCTCAGTACCTGGCGCGCGAGATGCTTCTGGAGGCGCGCCTGCCCGATGGCAAGGCAGTGCGCATGCCGGGCATCGTCCCAAAGCTATCCGACACCCCAGGCTCTGCCGATTGGGTCGGGCCAGCACTGGGCGAACACACCGACGAGCTGCTAAGCCAGCTGGGCTATGATGCGGCCGCCGTCGCCGCCCTGCGTCAGGCGGGCGCTGTCTGAGCCTGTCGCTGTTCCATTGCCTGCGCCCCGTTAGGTTGGCATGGACGGGTGCCCTACTGGCTGCACTGCTGAGCGTGCCATCAAGCGCTCAGGAGCGATTGCTGTGGCTGATGCGCGATCTGCCACCGTTCAGCGTATCCGAGGGCCCGGAAGAAGGTCGTGGGGTGATCGACCAGCTGTTACCGCAGCTGATCCAGCAGATGCCCGAATATGCCCACAGCACCGTGCGGGTCAATCGTGCGCGTGGCTTGCAGATGCTGCAGGACAGCAGCAGCCTGACCTGTGATCCGATGCTGCTGTGGACTGCCGAGCGCGCTCGCTATGTGCGCTTTTCCATCCCGTTGCTGGGCGTGCAAACCAGCGGCCTGGTCGTGCGCAAGGAAAACCACGCCCTGGTG
The DNA here is from genome assembly GCF_002420785.1 of Pseudomonas sp. UBA5666. Taxonomy (NCBI): domain Bacteria; kingdom Pseudomonadati; phylum Pseudomonadota; class Gammaproteobacteria; order Pseudomonadales; family Pseudomonadaceae; genus Pseudomonas; species Pseudomonas sp. UBA5666. The sequence goes on from NZ_DIIQ01000018.1 coordinate 63,081, forward strand.
GCGCCCCACCTCGACGGTGAGGCGGTCGATCTTCAAGGCCTGCTGAGCGACCCATCGCTACGCCTTGGGGTAGTGGCAGAGCGCAGTTACGGGGCTGTGATCGACGATACGCTGAGCCACTTGCCAGATGCCTCCGTCAGCCGGCACTACGGCACGCAGGCCACCGCCAACCTGCTGCAGATGCAACGCTTGGGCCGACTGCGCCTGGTGCTCGGCTACTGGCCGGAAGTTCGCTATCTGATCCAGCAACAGGGCGGATCGCCTGCTGACTACCAATTTCACCCGGTTCAGGGTGTGAAGCCCTACCAATTCCTGCATGTAGGCTGCTCGGCCAGCCCGCAAGGGCAAGCCGCCATGGCCCACATCGATCAGGTCTTGACCCAGCTGCGCCAGACGGTGCTACCGAACCTGTATGCGCATTGGCTCGACCTCGCTCAGCGGGCGGACTACCTTGAACACAGTCGCGCTTTCTTCAGCGAGCACACGGCGGCACACGCCGAACGCCCTGAACAGGACGAGCGCCACGCCGCTGGGCCGATCAACCTTCAAGATCCCCAACCCAGATAAAAAGAAACCCCGGACGCTGGGGAAGAACGTCCGGGGTCAAGCGAAAGCCCTTGGGCTTCCAGCGACAGCAGTGGCCATGCGGGAGCAAAGCAGTGGCCGGCTGTACTGATCAATCTGATGACTCGCTCAGGCAAAGGTTCCCTGAGGTTGCTGACGCTGCTGCAATGCAGCAATCACGCAAGGTTGCAGCCGCCCTTCGGCGATCTGCAGATCACGGTGCAGACCATCGACCATGTCCACCAGCAGACGTTGCTCCTGCAATTGACGCTCGCTGACCGTGCGCTGTAATACCACCCTGGCCAGGTGGTCGTGGACGGTCAATTGCCGGTTACCGTGGCTATCGGCCAGGCCCAAGTGCGCCTGGTAAGGGGTGAGGGCTTGGTTGAGCAGTCTGCAGATTCGTTCCATCCGGATTACTCGCTTGCTTGATGAGTTGTAAGGAGCAGACCTGCAAGCAAAGCGGAAAGTTCTAACCCTTCATGCTGTTGAATGCGCCGTCGGTGCGTTGATGGGTTGCGACCTTTCACGTTCGGACGGGCTGGGCAGTATTTGCAACACCCTTTGCAGGGCCGGGGAAGACAATGGCCATGGCAACTCCGCAATGACTTGCAAGCCAAAACCGCGGGCCTGATCAGCCAGATTGCGTCGCCGGGCACCTGCCTGACCGACGAACAGCACCGGGCAGGCCATCGGTAGCCGCTTGAGTATCGCAATACCTGTGCGGGTGGGCATGGCATGGTCGAAAATCAATAAATCCGGGGAGAATGCGCCCGAAAGGCACGCGTCGAGCTCGGCCTTGTCCTGACAGACCCGCACCCGAAACACGCCCTGGGCATTGAGGGCCTGGTGCAGAAGGATCTGGTGGGACGGGCGCACCTGATGAATCAGTACATGGGGCTGTTGCATGAGCCGCTCCTGCTGGGAGGACCGGCTAATCTAGGCGCGATGACGATCGGCCAGAATAGGATTTTTCTGAATTAATGCATCGAAACCACTGAGGCTCCGGATCGGCCCGACCCGGAGCCTGCAAGGTCAGAGCGGCTTGCCGCGATTGCCGTGCTGGCTGACGAAGCCTTGTACTGCCTTGAGGTCATTGGGCAATACGGTGCATCGCTCTTCACGGCTGAACAGGTCGCTCATGTGCACGGGCAATTCAAGCGCCTTGCCAACGCCTGCCTGCTCGACCGCTTCAGGGAACTTGACCGGGTGTGCGGTACCCAGCACAACCATGGGCGTATCCAGGCTACGGCGGCACTCGCGACCGGCCTTGACGCCGATGGCCGTGTGCGGGTCCAGCACCTCGCCGGTCGTCTCAAACACCTCGGCGATGGTCTGGCAGGTCTGTTCATCGGTGACGGCCAGCGAATCGAAGAGCTTGCGCGCCTCGGTCCAGCGGTCCTGTTCGACGCTGAAGCCGCCGCCTTGGCGGAAGTTGGCCATCAACTCGGCAATCGACGCGCCGTTGCGACCGTGCAGATCGAACAGCAGGCGCTCGAAGTTGGACGAAACCATGATGTCCATCGACGGCGACAAGGTGGCGTGCAACTGCTCCTTGACGTACTGGTTGCCGCTCATGAAGCGGTGCAGGATGTCGTTGCGGTTGGTGGCCACCACCAGCTGGCTGATCGGCAGGCCCATGTTGCGTGCCAGGTAGCCTGCGAAGATATCGCCGAAGTTGCCGGTGGGCACCGAGAAGGCCACCGAACGGGCCGGGCCGCCAAGCTGCAGGGCTGCGTGGAAGTAGTAGACGATCTGGGCCATGATCCGCGCCCAGTTGATCGAATTGACAGCTACCAGGCGGGTGCCCTTGAGGAACGACTGGTCGGCGAAGCTCGCCTTGACCATTTCCTGGCAGTCATCGAAATTGCCTTCGATGGCGATGTTGTGGATGTTCTCGCCGAAGAGGGTCGTCATCTGCCGACGCTGCACTTCCGAAACCCGCTGGTGCGGGTGCAGGATGAAGATGTCGACATTGTCGCACCGACGGCAACCTTCGATGGCCGCAGAGCCGGTGTCGCCGCTGGTGGCACCGATGATCACCACACGTTCGTTACGCTTGGCCAGCACGTGGTCGAGCAAGCGACCGAGCAGTTGCAAGGCGAAATCCTTGAATGCCAGGGTCGGCCCGTGGAACAGCTCAAGCACCCACTCGTTGCTGTTGAGCTGGCGCAGCGGGGCAACGGCAGCATGGGCGAATTCGCCGTAGGTTTCTTCGAGAATTTTCTTGAAGTCGGCATCGGCGATGCTGCCCTCGACGAACGAGCGCATGACGCGGAAGGCCAGCTCGTGGTACGGCAGGCCCGCCCAGGATGCGATTTCTTCCTGCGTGAAACGTGGCAGGTTTTCCGGGACGTACAGGCCACCGTCGGTAGCCAGGCCGGCGAGCAATACGTCTTCGAAGTTCAGGGCCGGTGCCTGGCCGCGGGTACTGATATAGCGCATGGGACAAACCTTTGGTTTGAGCGGCAAGCCTGGTTTACCCGCAGCAGAAAAGGGCCGGAGGCCTCGTTCCTGGGCGGCACGCCTTGGCTTGCCGTGACTATAGGGTGTTCTAAAACCCTACGCTGCGTACGGCTGCAGCGTCGGGGGTGTCGCTGGGGCTCTGTGCGAGAAGCCCCGGTACTCGGTCACGCATGTCCGAAAACAGCATTGCCGGACGTTCGTCACAAGGCTGTTCAGGCCAACCCTAGTTGAGCTGCTCGACGCGAATGCGCACGACCTGGCCTACCACATCCTGCAGGGCCTCGAGGGCAACGATAGCGTCGTTGATGCCCTGCTCCACCACCCGGTGGGTCAACAGGATCATCGGCACCAGGCCGTCTTGCTCTTCGGCTTCCTTTTGCATGATCGATTCGATGTTGATGCCACGCTCGGACAGAATGCTAGCCACCTGGGCCAGCACCCCTGGATGATCCTTGGCCTGAATACGCAGGTAATAGGCGCTCTCGCAGGCTTCGATCGGCAGGATCGGGTGCGCCGACAGCGAATCGGGCTGGAACGCCAGGTGGGGTACGCGGTTTTCCGGGTCAGAGGTCATGGCACGGACCACGTCCACCAGGTCACCCACCACCGAGGACGCGGTTGGTTCCATTCCTGCGCCTGCACCGTAGTACAACGTCGAGCCGGCGGCGTCGCCGTTGACCATCACGGCATTCATCACCCCATTGACGTTGGCAATCAGGCGGTCGGCCGGAATCAGCGTCGGGTGCACGCGCAACTCGATACCTTCGGCGGTACGGCGTGCCATGCCCAGGTGCTTGATGCGGTAGCCCAGGGCTTCGGCGTAGTTCACGTCCGCCGTGGTCAGCTGGGTGATGCCTTCGGTGTAGGCCTTGTCGAACTGCAGCGGAATGCCGAACGCGATCGATGCCAGGATGGTCAGCTTGTGCGCCGCGTCGATGCCTTCGACGTCGAACGTCGGGTCGGCTTCGGCATAGCCAAGCGCCTGGGCTTCGGCCAGCACATCCGGGAAGGCACGGCCTTTTTCGCGCATTTCGGTGAGGATGAAGTTGCCGGTACCGTTGATGATCCCCGCCAGCCAGTTGATACGGTTGGCCGACAGGCCCTCGCGAATGGCCTTGATTACCGGGATGCCGCCGGCCACCGCTGCTTCGAAGGCGACGATCACGCCCTTTTCACGGGCTCTGGCGAAGATTTCGTTGCCATGCACGGCGATCAGCGCCTTGTTGGCGGTGACCACGTGCTTGCCGTTCTCGATGGCCTTGAGCACCAGGTCGCGGGCCACGGTGTAGCCCCCAATGAGCTCGATGACGATATCGATCTCGGGGTTGCTCGCGACTTCGAACACATCAGCGGTAATGGGGGTACCGGTAATCTGGCAGTTCGGGTTCTGCGAGCGCATGGCGATCTGTGCCACTTCAATACCGCGCCCGGCACGGCGGGCAATCTCCTCGGCGTTGCGCTGAAGTACATTGAAGGTTCCGCCACCGACGGTCCCCAACCCACAGATGCCTACTTTGACCGGTTTCACTGTGAACTCCCCATTGAACGGCCGACACCTTTGCCGACCGTGAAACATGCCGTCACCCCATGACGACGGCGTATAGAACTGTGTTACTTGGCAAGCGCCAGCTTGGCGACCTGCGGTGCAGGCTGGTAACCCGGAATCACCTGGCCATTTTCGAGCACGATGGCCGGTGTACCGTTGACGCCGATCGACTGCCCCAGCTGGAACTGCTTGCTGACCGGGTTGGTGCACTTGGCTGCCTTGATTTCATCACCCTCGACCATCTTGTCCATGGCTTTGCGACGGTCGCTGGAGCACCACACCGCCTGCAATTGCTGGTCGCCGGCCGAGCCCAGGCCCTGACGCGGGAAGGCGACGTAACGCACTTCGATACCGCGGCGGTTGAGTTCGGGCACTTCGGCATGCAGCTTGTGGCAGTACGGGCACGTGGTGTCGGTGAAGACGGTGATATGGGACTTGGTTTCGCCCTTGGCCGGATACACCACCATCTCACCTGCCGGAATGCCATTGATGAGCTTGGCTATGCCCAGGCGCTCGGCTTTTTCGGTCAGGTTGACGGGCTTGCCGTCCTGGATCTGGAACAGGTAGCCCTGCATCACGAACTGGCCATCAGCGCTGGCGTACAGCACACGCCCGCCTTGCAGCTTGACTTCGTACAGGCCGCTGACCGGGCTGCTGGCCACGCTCTCGACAGGCACTTCCAGGGACAGGTTCTGCAATGACTTGCGAATGGCCTGCTCGGCGCCGACTGGCGTATCGGGCGCCGCAGCCACGGCAAAGGTGCTGGCCAGCGCCAAGGCGGCGGCGGCGAAAAACGGGGTCACGCGCATGGATACTCCTGAGGGCGGACAGGGGCCGCAGAGCGTCACCTGAGTAAAACGACGAGGTGACTGGGCGGCCCTTGGTGCTAACCGCCCAAGCCTACCACATCACGCCTGGCTTGAAGCCGCCGCAGACTGCCGGTTGGGCGAACATGAAAAACATTCATCCGCGTGGATGGTGCTCGGCGTGCAGTTGCTGCAACCGTGCCTTGGCCACGTGGGTGTAGATCTGCGTGGTCGACAAATCGCTGTGGCCCAGCAACAGCTGCACCACGCGAAGGTCCGCACCGTGGTTGAGCAGGTGCGTGGCGAATGCGTGTCGCAGCGTATGCGGCGACAAGGCCTTGTCGATGCCCGCCATCTGGGCATGGTGCTTGATGCGATGCCAGAAGGTCTGCCGGGTCATCTGCTCGCCGCGCAGGCTAGGGAACAGCACATCGCTGGGACGGCCGTTGAGCAATTCGGCACGGCCGTGGCGCAGGTAGCGCTCCAGCCACACCACCGCCTCCTCGCCCATGGGCACCAGCCGCTCCTTGCTGCCTTTGCCCATCACCCTGAGTACGCCCTGGCGCAGATTGACCTGATCGAGCGTGAGGCTGACCAGCTCGGTGACGCGCAGGCCGCAGGCATACAGCACTTCGAGCATGGCGCGGTCGCGCTGGCCGATGGCCTCGCCAAGCTCCGGGGCTTGCAACAAGGCTTCCACATCGGCCTCGGACAGCGACTTGGGCAGCGGTTTGCCCAGTTGTGGCATGTCTACCTGAAGCGTCGGGTCGATGGCGATGAGCTTTTCGCGCAGCAGGTAGCGGAAGAAACCGCGTAGCCCGGACAGGAAACGTGCGGTCGAGCGCGGCTTGTAGCCTTGGTCCAGGCGCCAGGCCAGGTGGTCGAGAATCAGTTCGCGGCCCGCATCGGGGAGGTTGACCGAGTGTGCTTGTAGCCAGCCGTTGAACAGGGCGAGGTCGCTGCGGTAAGAGGTGCGAGTATTGTCGGACAATCCCTTTTCGAGCCACAGGGCGTCCAGGAATTGATCGATGAGCGGGTGGTCCAGGGCGGGCATGCTGGGGGCTATTTGCGGCTGTGGGGGCGGTAGTGTTTCATAGCGATTGGCGGGTTGTCTGTATTTGGGGTGGGCTGGCTTGCAGTGCTTATCGAGGTTCGCGGGTTTTTATGGACCGGCGGCGAAGGGGGCGCGGTGAGATTAAATAGTCGGTATGAACGTTTGAGCGCCTAAACGCCTTGGGGCCTTGGCGCCTTGGCTTGGGCGCATGTGGAAAGTTGGTATTCATTGGCGAGGGGGGGCGCACAGTCACCCTTCCGCCCTTACGGCGGCTCACTTTTTGTCTTGTCAAAAAGTAAGCAAAAACCGCCTGCTCCT